>VAWU01000076.1:0-3316 GCA_005888325.1 Actinomycetota bacterium | reverse complement strand
CTGACGAGGGGAATGGTTGAGAACCCGAAGCTCGGCTCGCCCATGTGGTGGGTGCGCCGGGCTCGATGCCGACTCGGCGAGCGTCGCCACGGCGTCCACCATTGACTCGAGCTCGCCTAACGAGCGCGGAGCGGCAGTTCTGGGCGCTCGCGGCGAGCCGTCGATCGTCGTAGCGTGAGTGAGTGTCCGCGCTTGCCGGGCTGATCTCAACGTCGATCACAGATTGCGGTACCGACCTGGTGGAACGGGTGGTGTTCGGCACGGGGGACGCCGTGGAGATCGCCTCCGCGCTCGAGAGCCTGGTCCGCCGCAGCCTCGGGACGCAGATTGAAGCCGCGATGTTCTACGAGGCCTCGGTCGGATGCGTCGCCGGCCTGCTGCTGCACAACGGATCGAAGGTCGTCGTTAAGGCGTACCAGCCACGCTGGTCGGATGAGTTCTTGCGGGGAGTCCAGCGAGCACAAGGTGCCCTTGCCAGTTCTGGATTTCCTTGCCCGCGGCCTGTCTCTGGGCCGGTGCACCTCCTCGGTGGGCACGCGCTCATCGAGGCCTACCTTGCAGACCCCGGGCAGCGAACGATCACGCAAGCGATGCTCAGCGTTTCGGCGGCCGGGCTGGCAACTCAGATCAACCTCTGCCGTGGCCTCGACGGCTCCGGCTTACGCCCGCACCCGATGGACGCCGACCGGGACGGTCTCTATCCCATCCCGCACAGCCCGGTCTTCGACTTCGAGGCCACTGCTGCCGGGGCGGAGTGGATCGACCAGCTCGCACAGGCGGCCAAGACGGTGCGCGACGACCATGTCGCGACGCCTGTCATCGCCCATTGCGATTGGTCCGCGAGGAACGTCCGCATGAACGAGACCGGGTTGCTCGCGGTGTACGACTGGGACAGCCTCTCCAACGCTGCTGAGGTCGTCGCCGTCGGCCAGGCGGCCGCCACCTGGTCGGCCGTCGACGGAAGCAAGATTGCTCCAAGCGCCAACGAGATCGCCACCTACGTAGCGCTCTATGAGGAGGCGCGAGGAGCGCGGTTCGGGACAGCCGAACGGGTTGTGGCCGGCGCCGCGGCGCTGTACGCCCTCGCCTACACCGCTCGCTGCGAACATGCGATCGACCCGGCGGAGGCCGTGCATAGGCGAGCCCGACCTCGCCTCACCACCGAGCGCGATGCCCTTCTTGAACTTGCCGATCTCATGGCCGACTAGCTAAGACTCGCTAGGCCGAGCCGGCTGCGCATCCCCGACCGTGGCGTCGACGGCACGTCATCTGGGGAACACGATCATCATGGTCACGTTCCGCGCGATCGAATGCCCGATCAGCGAGCGCCGAGCGATCAGGCAGTTCTGCATCGGCTCGTCAATCGTCGTAGTACGGCTCGCGTGCCTCGACTCTGATGGGAACCGTTCGGTCCCGGTTCTTTGCGTCGAACGTCAGCCGCACCCACCTGTGTCCCGTTGGTCGCCGTGAACGTCTCAGGTGCGGACCGCTTTGGTGGAGACGGAGGCGTCCGGCGAGCGTTACCACCCACTCCTCGTCACCGATGAGTTCTACCGCCAGCACTGTGGCATCCGGCGATCCGACCCAGTCCATCGCCAAACTCATTGCCTCGTTCTCGGCCATAAGCACCCGCGCGATGATGTCCGATCCCAGGAGCGCGGAGCGGCTGTTCGGGCGGGGACGACGCCTATCGATTCAGCACGTCCCGCCAGGCGAGGGCCTTCTTCTTCGCGAGGGGCGAGCTGACGACGAACCACGGCACTTGGCAAACGTGCTCATCCGCCGGATCAATGGGGCACGCCACCTTCGCGACCGCGTCCACGAGCCTCTCCACCTCAGCCTCGTCGTCGGTCTCAACGAGAAGTTGTATGCGCCAGATCTGAGTCACACCTACATCATCCCGCGCGCCTGCCGATCGGCAGTTCGGGCGCGTCGGGTGGCCTTCGACTTACCGCGCCGGGAACCATGCGGCGACCTCGTCGCGGTTGCCCGAGAAGTACGCAGCGCCCCAGAGCGGGCGCCGCCCGAGCATGGACACCTTTCCCGATGCCAGATCTACTAAGACGGGTACTTCTGATGCCATCCAGTGCTTGGGATGAAACTTCGCTACGAACTCGTGAGCACGGTCATCGACGCCGTCCGACACAATCGCTACGTACGCCACCAACCGTGCCTTGCGCTCTTGTCGACGGGCGGAGATGAGCGCCTTCGCGAAACCGAATCCGCTCGCACTTGCCTCACGAACCTGATCGCGCGACGCGTTAGCAGTGAGTCGCGCAACGACGACTGTGTCGATGTCTATGGCCTTGCCCCTCGTGTGGCGGAAGAACGCCACCGAGCCTGCGGGGCCTTCCACCACCTCAAACCTCGCAGTCTGCAGCCGGGTCGTGAGACCTTCGAGGTAGGCGGCCGTCTCCATCGACGGATTGTCGCGCCTAAGGCCAGGCGTAGGTCGAGCGATCCGAGCGCCGAGCGGCAGATCTGGCGCGGTGGTGCGTCGGCGGGATCGACGATTGGTCGCGGCCGCGAGCACGCGGGTCTCGGCATGAGCGGGCTCCCCGCCGCGCTGGCGTTCGGCTTCGGCTGTGACGCGGCATAGGTTGGGCCGGTGGAGCACTGGACTCGCTGGCTCCTTGTCGGTCTCGCGATGCCCTTCGCGTCATGGACGCTGCTCGTCCTGCTTGCTCGTCGGCTGCCGCGCGGCACGCTGAAGGAGCTTGCGGGGTTCCTGCCTAACTGCGTCACCACGATTCGCCGATTGCGAAAGCACCCGGCAGTGCCGCGCCGGGTCAAGGTAGCGGTCGCGTTCGCGGGGGTGTACGTCGTGTCGCCTGTCGACTTGATCCCCGAGTTCCTGCCGGTCGTCGGACCGCTAGATGACGTTGTCGTCTTCGCGTTGGCGATGCGTTATGCCGCCCGCCGCGTGCCACGAGAGGTGATCCTCGAAGCGTGGCCGGGAGACCCGGGGGTCATTGCTCGGCTGTTGGGCTAACAGTCATGCTCGTCGCGGTGGTTCAACGGTTGTCGCGCCATGGCTGAGCGCGTGGGCGTCTCGCGCTGGCTGGACGACACGTTCAAGATCAGCGTCACCCTCAAGGGCGTTGACGGCGCGTTAGAGGTCCTCGGCGGTGGGGTGTTGTTGTTCCTGCGGCCAGCCACCCTCAGCCACTTGATCAGGTCGGCGACCCAGCACGAGCTTTCTCACGATCCCCACGACTTCGTCGCCGGTCATCTGTTTCGCTACGGCACGCACCTCGCCCACGGCAGTACCACCTTCGCGGCCGTCTACCTGCTCAGCCACGGGCTGGCCAAGCTG
>VAWU01000075.1 GCA_005888325.1 Actinomycetota bacterium | reverse complement strand
CGGCCAGATAGTCGCTCAGCTTGCGCGGTGTGCCGGTCTGGTCGGGAAGCTCGAAGTCGGGTGCCTTGTCGCCGGTCTTCACGTACCCGGGACACTAGTGGCACGGATCGAGTGATCGCGCCGCTTCGACACCACCCAGTTCGCCCGGCTCCGACTCGGGGCGATGTGCTCGTGCAGGTTCACGCCGTTGATCTCGTGCCAGGTCCACTCCGCGATGTCGCGCTGTTGGTCCGGTGTCATTCCCGCGAGCCCCCGGTAGAAGGAGGTCTCGTCCGCCATCGCCGCCTCACACAACGCGAGGAACCGGTCGACGAACCAGATCCGCATGTCGGCCTCGTCGGCGTCGATGTAGACGGCCAGGTCGAGGTGCTCCACGACGGGCGACTGGAGCGCGTTGACCCCTTCGACGATGACGACGTCGGCGGGGCCGAGCACCTGCACCGCACCGGGCGCCCGGTCGTAGGTTGCATGGGAGTACACCGGTATCTCCACCCCCGGACTTCCCGCCTCCAGCGCGGCCAGGCACGCGTCGAAGGCCGGCACGTCGAAGCTCTCGGGAAACCCCTTGCGCATGCTGACGCCGCGCGCGTCGAGCTCTGCGTTCGGCAGCAGGAAGGCATCCGTGCACACCACCTCTACGCGGACCGACGCGGCCTCGAGGTGCTCGCGGACGACCGCGGCCGCGGTCGACTTCCCGACGCCCACGCCGCCGGCGATGCCCAGGAGCACGGGGGTCTTGGTTCTCCGGCGAGACACAACCTGCGCAGCCAGCGCTTGGTAGGCGTTCACGTCCGAGCGCAATTGCCGGCAGTGCTGCGGCGGTTCAGCGCTCGTTCCGGCGCCGGGCGCGACGCCGCTTCCGCCGCAACGACCTGACCACCACCGCGATCGCGAGCGCGCCGCTCGTCATCATCAGCCCGGGGTCGATCACCGGCACCCATCGCACCTGGCCGTCCTGCACGACGTAGGCGCCGATGGGCCACGTCACCAGCCCGTAGCCGCCACCCGAGCCCTTCTTCTGATTTGACTCCGGCTTGTCCGCCTTGTCCTTCCCCGGCTGGGCAGGCTCCTCGCCCTCACCGCCGCCACCTCCACCGAAGACGTAGGCGACGGGAATGAGGAGGATGCCGTCCTTCTCGAAGGCGGGCCCGAACGACTTGTGCCCGCTGATCGAGTCGCCGATCCGCCCGAGCAGGGCGGGCACATCGGTTCCGGTCATGCCAGCGCCCGTCGCAGCGCGTCGGCCGCCTCCGCGGTGGCCGGGCGGGCCGCTTCCACCATCGCACCCATGCTGAAGAACCCGTGGATCATGCCGTCGTAGCGGCTGACCTTGGCGGCGACATGGCCCTGCTGGAGCCGCGCCCCGTAGGCCTCACCCTCGTCGCGCAACGGGTCGAACTCGGCGGTGATGACGAGCGCAGGCGGGAGCCCGGACAGGTCGTCGGCGTAGATGGGTGAGACGAGCGGGTCCTTGGGATCGCCGTGGTCACCGAGGTAGAGCTCGACGAACCACTTCATCGAGTCGTCGGTGAGCAAGTACCCCTGGCCGTTGTGGCGCACCGACGGATAGGTCATCAGCGCGTCGGTGATCGGGTAGACGAGCAGCTGGAAGTGCACGGCCGGGCCGCCGCGGTCGCGGGCAGCGAGCGCCACGACCGCGGCCAGGTTGGCGCCGGCGCTGTCACCGCCCACCGCGACGCGCGTGGGGTCGACGCCGAGGTCGCCTGCCGCGGCGACCACCCACACGAGGGCGGCGAAGCAGTCGTCGACACCGCTCGGGTAGGGGTGCTCCGGCGCCAGCCGGTAGCCCACGCTCACCACCACGACGCCCGCTTGCACCGCGAGGTCACGACAGGTGCGGTCGCTGCCGTCGATGCTGCCCAGCACCCAGCCTCCGCCGTGGAACCACAGCAGCACGGGCTGCGGACCCGCCTCAGGGGTCGGCCGGTAGATGCGGACGGGCACGTCGCCCGCCGGGCCCGCGAACGTGCGGTCCTCCACGCGGGCCACCTCCGCCGCGGGCCCGCCCAGGGCGGCGAAGTTGTCGAGCAGGGCCCGCGCCGCGGTCACTCCCAGCTCCTGGATGGGTGGCCCGCCCAACGATGCGATCTGGTCGAGGATTGTCTTCAGCTGCGGGTCGAGCGCCATCGGCACACGCTATGACGCTACGGCGCCGGGCGCTGAACGACGGGGTCGTACAGGTGGGTGCAGTCGTTCAGGGTGACGAGGAGGCGCCGCCCCGCCCCCGCGAGGACCACGGTGACGCTCGTGTTCTCGATGAGGGCGAACCAGCTCGCCGTCGTCTCGAACGTCGCCGCCAGATAGCCGTTGATGACGCCGCCGTGGACGACAACCGCAACCGACTCGCCGCGGTGTTGCGCCGCGATCTCGCCGATCGCGCGGGTGACGCGCGTCCTCAGCGCGTCGTCTCCCTCGGAGCCGGGCACGAGGTCCCAGCGCCCGGAGCGGGCGAACACGAGCCACTCGGGGTCGCGCGCCTGCGCGCGGCGGCGGAACTCACCGCGTTCCCAGTCGCCCAGCCACACCTCGCGCAGATCCTTCCGCTGTTGTACGTCGAGGCCGTGCGCCTTCGCGAGGTAGCCGGCGGTCTGTACCGCGCGCGTCAGATCGGATGCATAGATCGCGGCGATGTCCTTGTGGTCCAACCGGCGCGCCAGCGCTTCGGCCTGACGATGGCCGATGTCGTGCAGCGGAGGGTCGAGGCTCTCGTCGGAACCGGGCACCACGTCGGCGGACCGGCCGTGACGGACGAGCAGCAGCTCGCATACCTGCTCCTCGTCGACGAGCGCGCCGGGCTGGGGGACCGCCTGTGACGACACGCGCCGGCTACCGCGGCTGCTTCGTGCGACCGACGTGCGCGTCGAGCCAGTCGTTCAACGGCTTGGCGGCGCGGAAGACGCCGACGACGCGCTGCCTGGCCGACGCGGTCCCCACCCACGGCGCCGGATCCCACGACTTGCTCATGGTCACGCCCTTGTGTCGCAGCAGGCGGATGCGCGGGTGGTCGACGGGATAGCCGGGCGGCGACCGCCGCAGGGCCTCACCGCCGATGTCGTAGCCCGCCTTCTCCAGCTCGGCCACGATGCGCTCGACGGGAGGACCGGTCTTGTCGCTCGCCACCGCCTTGCGGAACCGGTCGACCTGGTCCTTGGCCATCTGGTAGTAGCCCGACGCCGCGAAGAGCCCTTCGGCCGAGAGGGCCACGTAGTACACGGTGCCGCTGCCGTGGTTGAGCACCGCCCCTTGGGCGGTCTTGTACGGCGACTTGTCGGCCGCGAAGCGCACGTCGCGGTACGGGCGAAAGAGCTTGCCCGGGCCGAACTCCGGGGCGAGGTCGGTCATGAGCGCCTCGAACGGCGCCCGCACACTTTCCTCGTACAGCGTCTTGTGCTCGGTCCAGTAGGCCTTCGAGTTGTCGGCCTCCAGTCCCTCGTAGAAGTCGAACGCCTCGGCCGGCCAGCCCTTGAACGCAGCCACGGCCGCGCACGTTACCGGCTCGCGCCTTCCTGTTCTCGAAGCGGACCGGTCACACGACTACGGCAGCACGATCTCGGCCAGCAGCTCCATCGACCGGAGGAAGTCGGCGCGGTTGTTCCGCCACGGCACGGCCACCACGTGCTGAAGGCCGGCGGCCTCCCACTCGGCTCGCTCCCGTCGTATGCGGTCCGGGTCCATGCCCTGCGGGTCCCAGCCCGTGCGCAGCGAGATGGTGAACGATTCGTCCGGTCGGTCGCGGCGGATGCGCGCCACTGCGGCAGCCACACCATCGGTGTCGAGCCCGATGGCGTGGAAGCCGTCGCCGCGCGCCACCGCGCGGCGGTAGGTCGCGTCCGCGGATCCGCCCACCCAGATGGGGATGTCGTGGGCGGGCTTGGGCAGCACGCGGACGTCGTCGAACGCGTAGAACTCGCCCGCGAACGACGACGGGTCGTCCCGCCAGCACGAGCGCAGCGCGTCGATGATCTCGTCGGTCCGCCGCCCCCGGTTGTGGAACGGCTGTCCGAGCGCGTCGAACTCGGCCTCCGACCAACCCACGCCCACCGCGACGGTGACCCGCCCCCCGCTCAGCGCGTCGAGGCTGGCGAGCGCGTTCGCCAGCCAGAGCGGGTGGTACTGCGGCGCCACGAGCACGCTCGTGCCGAGCCCGATCGCCGTCGTCGCCGCCGCGCCCCACGCCATGCTCATCAGCGGGTCGAACAGATAGGGCGAGGGGTAGTCCTGCGCGGCGGGGACGATGATGTGGTCGCTCACCCACACATCGGCGAAGCCCAACTCCTCCGCCCGCTTCGCCGCGTCGCGGATTGCGTCGGGGCTGGCGGCGCGGCCGAACTGCGGCAGGTGGATGCCGATCTTCATCTCCCCTGTCTACCGCCCGCCACCCCGACGCGTTTGGTTGCCAAGTACCGCTCCACGCGTGCGATCGCGGCGTCGCAAATGCGCGCCTGTCGCTCCGCGATCGTGCCGGTGTCGTCGTCGGCTGGTCGCGTCGGTGGCGGTGGTCGCGGGTCCACGTCGGTGCCGTCGGGCTTGAGCCAGCGCCAGTGCCCGGGCCCGCCCTCCAACCGATAGCCCTCGTGCGTCTTCTGGGCGTGGTGGAACCGGCACAGGCGGGCCAGCGCGTCGAGCCTGGTGACGCGCGTCGCGCTCCACGGCTCGACGTGGTCGATCTCGAGCCCCACCCGCACGTGGCACGCGGGCACCACGCACTCGGGGTCGCGCACCTCGAGCGCGCTGCGCTGGTGCGCGGTGGGCCGTCGCCCCAGGTGGGCCACGGTGGAGACGTCGACCCCGTCGCTCACCACCGCGGTGACGAAGGCGTCGTCCAGCATCGAGCGCACCACGCGCACCGGCACCGGTCCCCCGCCCGCCACCTCACAGCGCTCGCCTGCTTCTGCCTTGCCTCGCAGGAGCGCGGCGTGGTCGATCACCACGTGCACCGTGTTGCGCGGTCGTGACGGCCCGGGGCCATTCCCGTCGCGTCCGGCCCGCGCCAGAGCGAGCAATGCATCGGCGCGGTAGGCGTCGAAGCCCTCCCGCCGGCCCTCGGCCCGGGCCTCGCGGAAGGCCTCGGCCTCGAAGGGCTCCAGCGCCACCAGCAGCTCGGCCAGCACCTCGGGGGTGAAGCGCCCCTCCAGGCGCCCGGCGCCGTCGGGATCGCTCCAATGTCGGAGCGAACGCGAGGCATGAATGGCGCGGTGACGCGCCATCTCGTCGGGCGCGGCCGCCGCCCTCACCTGCCGGCACTTGTCGCGCAGGCGCGTGAACCCATCACGACGCGCGACCTGCACCAGCTCCGCCTGAGCGCCTGGGTCGGCGCCGGCAGCCGACGCGATCTCGTTCGCCTGCGCCGCGGACAGCTCACCGGCGCGCACCGCGCGGTCCACCGCGGGCAGCTCGGGCAGGCGGGCCGCGGTCTCGAGCGTCGCCATCGCGCTGCCGGTGGAGGTGCCGCTGCGCCGG
>VAWU01000074.1 GCA_005888325.1 Actinomycetota bacterium | reverse complement strand
ACATGCGGGCGTTGTCGGCCAGGTCGAAGCTGCCCGCGTTGGCGAGGGTGGCGCCGTTGTAGAAGAGGATGTAGGTGTCGACCGCCATCGAGGCGGTGCCGTTGTTCTGCAAGGTGGTGCCGTCGAGGTAGTGGCAGAAGCAGAACGCGTTGGTGACGGCCAGGGTGGCGCCCGCGGCCACGGTGGTGGTGCCCGGGCCGGCGATGGTGCCCGAGCTCCAGATGAAGGTGCCTGCGACGGTGCGGCTGCCGGCGCCGGTGAGTGTGCCCGACAGCTTGAGGCTCTTGAGGGCCGACGTCTGCGTCGTGCTCGTGACCTCGAGTGAGCCCGGGATCCGGACCTGTTTCTGGCCCTCGACGCTGAGCACCGTCTCGGATGCGTTGACGGAAACGAACGTGCCCGGGGCGCCGGACGGGATGCACACGTGGTCGGTCGTCGTCGGGAGGCGGTCGGGGTTCCAGTTGGTCGCGTCCTCCCAAGAGGTCGTGCCCGCGCCCCCGTCCCACGTGATGGTGGCGATGGTGCAGCTCGCGGCCCCCGCCGAGCGCATCGCCATCCAGGTCGCGCCCAGGGCACCCACGACCGCAGCGATGCCGAGCGAGAGGAGCAGACGGCGACCGTGCGTGGCCATCAGAGGTTCACCAGCACCCCGGCGGCGTTGTTGTTGCCGCTCTCACACGGGAGCGAGCAGGTGCCCGCGTGAGGCACGAGCTTGTAAGCACCGGCGCCGCTTGGCGCGGCGGGCATCGTGAAGGTGATCGTGTAGTTGCCATCGACCGCGGACGACACGGTCGTCGGCGTGACCGGCGTGATCTGACCGGTGGTGCTCTTCTTCAACAGGATCGTGAAGTCGCCGGAAAGACCCCACGGCGTGGCGCACGCGGCGTCGTAGGCGACTGTCGTGGGGTCGTCGGGCTGGAGCGTCTTGCACGGGAACTGCGCGCCCGTGACGGCGACCGAGGTGCCAGGAGGGATCGTGCCCGGGCAGGCGCCGCCGCCGCACGTGACGGCAGGGGTCGGAGGTTTGACGAACGCCTGGCGGAAGCCGGCGGCGAGGGGTGGCGCGTTCGGGTCGCTCGTGTCGAGCTCGGCGACGTAGACGACGCAGGTCCAGCCCGCCGCGATCTGGGCCGAGGTGGGCGGGCACACCGCGTGAGGGTTCGTGCTCGGCGAGCCGTTGTACGCCGTCAGCGTGTTGCCCGACGGCAGTTGAAGACCGATGCTCCCCGGCAGGTTGCCGCTCGCGTCGAGCGTGACCGACCCGCTGCCGGACACGGGAGTGAACGGCGGCTGCAGCGCCCCGAAGCCGAGTCCGTTGCCGAAGTCGCATCCGCCCAGGGGGTCGCCGTCGCCCCCGGAGCCGTCGCCGTTCGGTCCCGCGAGCGCCTGGCCGTTGCAGAGCACCACCTCCACCGCCTTGCTCGGATCACCGTTGAAGGCCGGAGCGGAGACGGTGACGATCGAGGGCGTCGTGCACGCCGGCCCGCTGAAGTTGCGCATGCAGGGGTTGGGGCTAGACAGGACGAGGCTCACGGCCTTGGAGATGTTCACGGGGTGGAGGACACCGGGGGCGGCCGGGTTGCCGTTGCTGCACAACCTCTGCCGGCAGTCGAGGCGGACGTTGAACGTCGCGAGCGCGGTCGCCGTCGCGCTGTTGAGGTCGGTGACCTGCAAGGTCACGACGTGGTTGCCCGGTGTCCAGCCGCCGGGGGGAGGGAGCAGGTCGACGCTGTCGCCGGTGCAGGCGGCGGCGCACGTACCGTCGAAAGGGGCCTGCGTCCAGGCGAGTGCGGATCCGGTGAGCTCGCCGTTGTCCGCGTCCTTGCCGGCGCCGCGAAGGGCGATGGAGTCGAACTGTCCGATCGTGTTTCCCGCGGGTGCCAGGATCGCAGCGCTGGGCGACTTGAGGATCGCTTCCGTCGGCGCGACGACGGCCGAGACCGGTGCGGGCGCGCCCTGCAGGAAGCCGTCGTTGACGACGGCAGAGAGCGAGCCCCCGCCACACGCGATGGTGGGGTCGAAGTTGGCCTCGAAGGCCGCCACCTTGTCGGCCACCCCTGCCGGCGGAAGCCCGACGTCGACCGGGTAGGCGGTTCCGTCGGGGCACCTCAACGCGAGGTCGACCCGCAGGTTGGCGGCCTGCGCCGCGGTAGCGGCCGTGGTCGTCACGCTCACGGGTTGTTGCCCGTCGTCGGGTGGCGGTTGCCGGTTGTTCACGACGACGTCGGGTACGCCGTTGGTGTCGCCCGGCGCCAGGTTCGTCGCACTCGAATTGAACACCGCGAAGCGCCCATCAGCCGTCAGCGCGGGGTTGCGGCTGTCGCTGTTGCCCTCGACACCCAGGTTGTCGACGCTCGCCCGACGGGTGGCGTCGGTCGCGGTGTCGAGGTCGTGCACGTAGATCTGGGCGAACCCGTTCGTCGGGCCCGGCACCAGGTCGCCGGCCGTCGACCAGAACGCGACCGATGAGCCGTCGCCGCTGATGTCGACGCCGCTCAGACCGATCGCGAACGGCACGCCGCCCGCGCTCGGGTTGCCCTGACTGTCGACGCTCACCCGTTGGGTGTTGCCGAAGGCGCGGTCGCGCACGAAGACGTCCTGGGCGTTGTTCGTGTCGCTCGCCACCAGGTTCGTCGCGTTGGAGGCGAACGCCACCCGGTTGCCGTCATCGGAGATGGCCGCGTCATGACTGTCGTTGTTGCCTTCCACGCCGGCGCTGTTACGGCTCACCCGCCCGGTGGTGTTGGAGACCGTGTTGCGCACGAAGACATCGGTGGACGCGTTCGTGTCGCCCGACACCAGATCCGGCGCGTCGGACTCGAACGCGACAAAGTGCCCGTCGCCGCTGATGTCGGCGAAGACACTGTCGCCGTTGGCCTCGCTGAGACCGGTCGAGGGGTCGGGGACGCTGACCCGCCGGTTCGTGTTGGTTGCGACAGATCGGTCGCGTATGAAGATGTCGGTCGCGCCGTTGGTGTCGTTCGCCACGATGTTGGGGTCGTCGGACTGGAAGACGACGAACCTGCCGTCGGCGCTGATGCGCGGCCGGAGACTCGCGCCGACCGTCTGGCCGTTCGTGCTGTTGCGACTCACCCGCTGCGTCGAGACCGCGCCGGATTCGTCGAAGATGCCGTCCTGATCCGTGTCCCGGTCGCGCACGAAGATGTCGGTGGCACCGTTGGTGTCGCTGCTGATCAGGTTGGACGCGTCCGACTGGAACGCGACGAAGCGCCCGTTCGCGCTGATCGACGGGAACATGCTGGGCCCGTTGGGGTCGCCGCCACCTGTGTCGACGCTCATCCGGATGGTCTTGCCCGGAAACTCGCGGTCGCGCACGAAGACGTCGTAGTCGTTGTTTCCGTCGCCGGCGACCAGGTTCGACGCCCGCGACTGGAACGCGACGTAGCGCCCGTCGGCGCTGACCGACAGGCCCTCGAAGAAGCTGTCGCCGTTGGCCTGCCCCCCGTTGTCGGCCACGCTCGCGCGCTGTGTCGCGCCACCCGACGGCAGCACCGTCACCGTATTGAGCACCGGCGTCGCGCCGCGCGACCGCGTGTACAGCTTGAGCGAGCCTGGTGCGCCTGGGGATCCCTTCCACAGCTCGATGGTCTGGGCGGCAGTGACGGAATCGCTTGCGACCGCGACCGAGAACAGCGTGGGCGGTGGGCCGGCCGACGTACAGGAGTTGGGCTCGCAGTGGTTGGAGACCATGTTCGTCACCACAATCCCGACGTTGCCGTTGGGGGCAGGGAGAATCGCGCCGCTCGAGTCGCGTTGGACGAGGCGGTAAGGGCTGGTGTCGTCGAACTCGGGGCTGCGCGCGGTGCCGAGCGAGAAGTACGACTCGACGACGTGGGTTCCCGCAACCGTGCCGTCGGTGTCGCCCGACAGAACAAAGGTCGGGTTGGCCCCCACCCCCTGGACCGTGCCGACCGTGCCCGACGTGGTGCACTCTGTCGCGATGGTGGGTGCGCCCAATTTGCACTGAAGGTCGGCCCAGTCACCTGGCTCGAACACCGTCTTCGTGTCGTTCCAGCTGGTGGAGGCAACCTTCATCGCGGTCCTGTTGTCGGTGATGAACGAGCGCGATGTGACGTTGTATGCCCGGTTCGGGTCGGTCGTGTCGGCCGCAGTGTTCTTCGAGTGACCTGGGCTGAAGCTGTCTTGACGGTTGTCGAGGGTGGCCGGCGGTACGACTCCCATGGTGTGGGCGGTCTCCATCGCCATGACCGAGCCCGAGATCGACGGGAAGCTCGGCGTTCCGGCGGAGAGTCGCGCCCACGACTGATTCCCACCGAGCGCGGCGTAGCCCTCGGCACACGGATGGCCCGCCGCGCCGAGGCTCACGGTCTCGTCCACGACGCCCATCACCCGGTCGGCCGTGGCCGAGGGCACCGTCGCGTTCAAGGTGTTCCACGACTGGAGGAACTGGCTCAGCTTCCCTTTGAGGAAGTTGAAGTTGGAGGCGGTCCCGCAGAACTTCCCGGTCGCGGGGTCGAGGAGCGGGCGGGTGCCCGTCGCGGGATCGATCGCCGAAGTGTCGAGAAGTGTGGGGTTCACCGAGTAGCGGACACCTCCGGTGTCCGCCGCGCCTCTCAGGTCGCCGATGCCGTCAGGAACGGGGAACATGCGGGCGAGCGTGGTCAGCGCGTTCTGCATCGTCGCTTGGGCGGTGCCAGGGAACTGGCTGGCGTACGACTGCCTGGCGTCGCCCATGGGCACCACCAGGATCCGCAACGCGTTGGTCCTCCTCTCGACGGCCGCTGTGAACGCGGGGAGAGGGGCCGAGCACGTGACCGGCGTCGCCGACGACGAGGTCTTCACGAGCGCGTTCACCGTGGGCGTGAGCGTCAGATTGAACCGGTTGGCGTTGCCTGCCGGCGTGAGCAGCGAGGGGGGAACCACGAACTTGGGGTCGGCCGCGGAATCCAGTGCGGGTGCGGTCGAGTACTTCGTGACGTAGGGCGCAGCCCCGGGCGCCGGCGAGAACGGCGAGATCGTCTGATGAGTGGCGCCGTTGTCGTTGCTCACCGACAGTGACGCGCCGGTGACCGCGATCGACGCATCCGACGGTGCGTCGCTCGGCAGGCTCAGGAAGAGACGAACGAGCGTGGCCTTGCCGCGTGCGAGCCTGGCGTAGCCCCGGTTGCCCAGGCCCTGGTTGACGGTGGAATCGCGCAACTGGAGGGCGAGCGGACAGGCCGCGGCGTCGGCCATGGGTCCTCCCGTCACCACGCCCAAGCCGGTGGCGAGCAGCGCGACAACGGCAAGGATGACGCGCGCCCGGTCGTGGCCGTCGCGTCGGTGTGCTCCCACCCGCTCGTTCCCCATGCGATGTCCCCAAAGCGTGCGGAGTCTGTGGCGAGACTCTCTCACGGTCGCGGCACGCGACGCCACCGTAGAACTACCGGTTTCCGTTGGCCGCGCGTTACCGGAAGTGGCCGGCTCCGCTGCCACCGCCACTGGTGTCGAAGCAGAACCGCCCGGTGTCAGGCGCACGGTCGAACAAGGGACCCGAGCTCGTCTTCCCGACGAAGCAGAAGATGGAGTCACCTTGGGGAATTCCCGTGAAGCTGACGAAGACGAAATCGGTTTCGTCGGGATTCTCGGCGACTCCGTCTCCTCGAACGCTGGCTTGGGCAAGCAGCGGGCTCGCGGGGTTGTCGTCGTCCCAGACCTTGACCTGATAGCTCAGAAGGGGACAGCTGGCGCCGCCCGTCGTGATGCGGAAGGTCAGCTTCGACGGCGTCGTTTCGGTCGCCGCCTCGTAGAGGGCGCCGCCGTCGATGATGTCCGCGCTCTCCACCCCGCACGGGCGCTCGTTCGACGACGCCCCGATCAACGGCAGACCGACCCCGGCGACGATCGCGCCGACAGCGACCAGCAGGCACACGACTCGTTTCATGGTCCCCTCCCCTGCGCCGCGGTCCCGTCGCGGCAGTTGGTTGAGTCTGACCGGCGGCCCCGCACGCGTCAACGGACGCGTGTGGGCTGCCCGCGGTTGGAGCGACCGGAGGACTCGGACGAGAATGATGTCCTTGGCTGATTCCGGCGAAAGCCACGCGGGGAATCCGGGTCCGTCGCTCGAAGGAGTCCGGGCGGCGATGGCCCGCGGCGAGTACCTGATGGCGTACGACGAGGTGATGGCCGCCCTGGAGTTGCGCCCCGACGACCTGGCCCTCCAGTACCAGGCAGTGCTCGCTCTCGCGAGAGCCGGCGCGATCGACCGGGCGGGTGAGTTGGTCCGCACCTTCGGTTTCGACCGCCCGCACGCAACCGCCCTCGCGCCCGACCTGGCCGAGGATCTCGCCGCCCTCGCGGCACGCCTCGCCAAGGATCGCGCGCTCGCATCTGTCGGAGCCGAGCGAACGGCGCGAGCCCGCCAGGCCGCCGAGAGCTACGAAGCCATCTATCGCCGCATGGGGCGACCGTATACCTGCATCAACGCGGCGACGATGTGGCTCGTCGCGGGCGAAGGAGACCGAGCCAAGGAGCTCGCGTTCGTGGCGAGCGACCTCTGCGCGCGAGCGACGCCGTCGTCCCGCGAGGACGAGTACTGGCTCGCGGCGACTCAAGCCGAGGCGAGTTTGATCGTCGGCGACTTCGACGCCGTCGCGGAGGCGCTGGAGCGTGCCGCCGCGCGCTCGATCGACGAGCTCGCGGTTCGGGCCACGACGCGCAAGCAACTCCTGCTCGTGTGTGCCGCAATCGGTGTCGACCCCAGCGTCCTCGACCCGCTCAGCATTCCGACCGTGATCCAGTACTGCGGCCACATGATCGCTCGATCAGGCGAGCGTGGCCGCTTCCCGGCCGAGGAAGAGAAACGCGTGGCCGCCGAGGTGGACGCGTTCCTGGACAGCAAGCGGGTCGGCTTCGGCTTCGGGTCGCTCGGATGCGGAGCCGACATACTCGTCGCGGAGGCGCTCGTCGAACGCGGGGCGGAGCTGCACGTGGCCCTTCCGTTCGCGTCAGAGGAGTTCAAAGCGGTGTCCGTGGCGACCGGCGGCGACGGGTGGGTCGAACGCTTCGAACGGTGCCTCGCGGCGGCCACCAGTGTCACGTATGCGACCGAGGGCGCCTACCTCGGCGACGATTCGCTGTTCGACTACGCCGCCAGGCTCGCCATGGGTCACGCCCTGATCCGGGCCAGGTTCTTGAGCACCGATGTCGAGCAACTCGCGATCTGGGACGGAGTCGTCACCCGCAATTCGGCCGGTACGGCCAGTGACATCCGCACCTGGCAAGCGCGCGGCAGGACCACCCATGTCATTGCGACGGCCGCCACCGGACCCACCCGTGAGCCGGACCTCGCCGCCGTTCGCGAGGAGCGGGTGCTCCGGGCGATCCTCTTCGCCGACATCCGCGGCTTCAGCCGGCTCCCGGATTCCAAGATGTCGGCGTTTCTCGACAGCGTCATGACGCCTCTCGCAGCCACCCTCGACCGCTTCGCCTGCGACATCGAGTTCCGCAACACGTGGGGCGACGGCCTGTACGTCGTGATGAGGAGCGCGACGCGGGCGGCGGAGTGCGCGCTCGCGCTGCAGGACACCATGTCCGACTTGGATCTGTCGAGCGCAGGGCTGCCGCTCGATCTCGCGTTGCGGATCGGCGCCCACGCCGGCCCGGTCGTGCCTGCACAGGACCCGGTTCGACGCGAACGCAACTTCTACGGGGTCCACGTCACGTGGACGGCGCGCATCGAGCCGCGCACGCCCGAGGGCGACGTCTATGTGACGGATCCGTTCGCAGCACTGGTGGCGCTCGAGGACGAGGAGACCCTGAGCTGTGAGTACGTGGGCCACATCCCCACGGCAAAGGGATACGGCACGTTTCCCATGTACGTGCTCAAACGTCGGACGTAGCGTCGTGACAGGGCCGAGCCCGCCCGGGATCTTCATCAGCTATCGGAGAGAAGACTCGTCCGGTCACGCCGGACGACTCCACGATCACCTCGTGACCCACTTCGGCGCGGAGCGCGTGTTCATCGACGTCGAGGGCATCGAGGCGGGTCGGGATTTTGCCGCCGTCCTCGACGCGGCCCTGGCGGATTCCCAGGCGGTCGTCGTGGTCATCGGCCCGCGCTGGCTGACAGTCGTCGATCGCGACGGCCGCCCTCGCATCGAAGCGGCGGACGACTTCGTGCGCCTGGAGATCGAGACCGCGCTCACGCTCGGCCGGCGGCTGGTGCCGGTGCTCGTCCAGGGCGCGCGAATGCCGGCGGAGGAGGAGCTCCCGGGCGCGCTCGGTCCACTGAGCCGCTTTCAGGCGTTCGAGCTCAGCGATCGCCACTGGCGGTCCGACATGGGAAGGCTGCTGAGCCTGCTGGACAGGGTGGCTGCGAATGCTCCCGCGCGCCGACCCTTCGTCGCGTCGCCCACCGCGACGCTCGGGGTGACACCGTTTCCCGCGGCGTTGGTGGCGGCGGGGGGTGCCGAACCGGAGGTCGGATCGGGGTCCGCCGCCGCGCTTCCGTTCGTCGGCCGCCACGCCGAGCAAGACGTGCTGGCCGCCGCTTGGAGCTCGGCCGCGGGTGGGGCACGCGCGATCGTGGTCATCTCCGGCGAGCCGGGCATCGGGAAGACCCGCCTCGTCGCCGAGACGGCGCGGGCCCTGCATGCGCAAGGCGCGCTCGTGCTCTATGGCCGCTGCGACGAAGACCTCGGCGTGTCGTATCAGCCCTTCGTCGAGGCGCTGCGCTACTTCGTCGACCAGGCGCCCGGGTACGAGTTGGCGCCGCGCCTCGGGGAGTCCCGGGGAGAGCTCGTGCGACTGGTCCCCGAGCTGGGAGAGCTCGTGCCCGACCTCCCTCCTCCGACAACGGCTGATTCCGAGACCGAGCGCTACCAGCTGTTCGACGCGGTCGTCACGTGGTTGGCGGCAACCTCCCGAGAGCAGCCGGTGGTGCTGGTGCTCGACGACATCCACTGGGCGACCAGGCCGACGCTCCTGCTCCTGCGACACCTCGCGCGATCCGTCGACCCGATGAGGGTGCTCGTGTTCGCGACGTGCCGGACGAGCCATCTGGGCCGCGCGCAGCCGTTGGCGGAGCTGCTCGCAGACCTCCGGCGGGTGCAAGGCGTGGATCGAGTGTCGCTGGCCGGTCTCGACCATGCCGATGTGGGAACGCTGATCGGGGCTGCTCTCGGCCCGTCGAGCGACGAGGCGA
>VAWU01000073.1 GCA_005888325.1 Actinomycetota bacterium | reverse complement strand
CTGCTGCGATGGAGCCAGCAGACGTCCTCGACAACGTCCGCCAGATCGCCGACCGGTTCGCCGCCGATCGGAGGGCGCGCCAGCTGCGCACCGTTCTGATCCGTTCGGAGTTCGACGAGCTGGCCGAGGCCGGGCTGCCGCTCTCGGGGGTACCGACCGATCAGGGCGGGTTGTGGGAGAGCCAGCGCAGGTCCACCCGGGGCATCTGCGAGCTCCTGCGCACGCTCGCACGCGGCGACTCGTCGCTCGCGCTCGTGTCCGCCATGCACCCGTCCGTGCTGGCGTTCTGGCTCGCGAGCCCGGTTGCGCCCGACCCCTACACCGCGGCGTGGGAGGCGCAGCGTCGGGCGCACTTCGAAGCCGTGGTCGGTGGCGCCTGGTGGGGCACGATCACCTCGGAATCGGGCAGCGGCGGCGACGTGCTGAGGACCAGGGCGAAGGCGCGTCGCGACGGTGGCGAGTACCGCCTCACCGGCGCCAAGCAGTTCGGCAGCGGCTCGGGCATCACCTCGTTCATGATCACGACTGCCGTGCCCGACGACGAGCCCGAGCCCGACTGGTTCGTCCTTCCGGTGAAGGACGTGCCCTGGGACGGGTCGAGCGGCATGAAGCTGGTGGGCGAGTGGGACGGCCACGGGATGATCGCCACCCAGAGCCACGCCATGGCGTTCGCCGACTTCGCCGCGACCCGGTTCGCGTGGCACGGCAACCTGCGGGGGTTGATCGACGCGGCCGCTCCCTTCTTCGGCTGTTGCTTCACCGCAGTGATCGTGGGCGTCGCCGAGACCGCGATCGCGCACGCGCGCGCGCAGCTCGCACCGAAGCAGGAAGGGATGCGCGCGTACGAGCGGGTGGAGTGGGCTCAGGTCGAGCTGGAGGACTGGCTCATCCACCAGGCCTACGAGGCGATGCTACGGGCGGTCGAGACGAGCGACCGACCGCTGGCCGAGGTGCGGCGCGGCAAGACCGCGGTCGCGCAGCTCGCGGAAGCCGCGCTCACACGCGTGTGCCGAGTTGTCGGCGGCGGCACCTTCGGGCGCCAGTCGCCGTTCGGCTGCTGGTTCGAGGACGTACGCGCCCTGGGCTTCCTGCGGCCGCCCTGGGGGCTGGCCTACGACGCGATGTTCGCGGACAGCTGGGCGGGCTGACCCCAGCGATCAGGGCGCTTCGCCCAGCGCACCGGTGACGCCCCGCCGCGCGGCGTCCCGGCCCCGCTGCACGACATAGAGCAGGAAGGCCGACTCGGCCGCCGCACCGATGCCGACGCGCACCACCGTCGACCCCACGTGACCGGTGACGAAGCCCTCGATCGAGCCCGCGGCACCGAACACCGCGATGAGACCCAGCACGATCACGATGGCCCGCCGTCCCTCCTCGAGCAGCGCGGTGCTCCGAGGTCGGTCGCCGGGGTCGATCAGCGACCAGCCGAGCATCAGGCCGGCGGCTCCCGCGATGAACACCCCTGTCAGCTCGAGCAGGCCGTGAGGGAGCACGAGGCCCCAGAACTTGCCGCTCTGCCCGACCGACGCGAAGAGACCCGCGACCTCGCCCAGCCGCGCGCCGTTGAAGACGAGCACCCGGACGGTGGGCAGGCAGACGAGGATGCCGCCCGCGAAGGCGAAGAAGCCCACCTGCACGTTGTTGGTGAACACCTCGGCGGCGAAGGCCTCGGCCGGCTGCGACGAGTAGTAGTCCTCGAACTCTCCGTGGACGTATGCCTCGCGTACGGCCGCGGGCGCGCTGGCATCGAGCGCGGCGGGCGAGTGCGCCAGCCAGACTCCCATCGCCAGCGCGGGCACCACGGTGAGGGCGAGGCTGACGGCCACGAAGCGACGGGCGTGCCACACCGCCGCGGGAAACGTGTCGGCGAAGAACCTGCCCACCGCCCGCAGGCTGCGCGCGCGGGTGCCGTAGACGACCGCGCCGGCGCGAGCGACCAGGCGGGTGAGCGTGGCGGTCAGGGACGGGTCGCGGTAGTAGGTGCGGGCGTAGGAGAGGTGCGTGCTGACGCGCTGGTAGAGCCGTACGAGCTCGTCGAGCTCGGCCGGCGACAGGCTGCGCACGGTGCGCCCCGCCCGGGCGGTCAGCGCGCCCAGGCGGTCCCAGGTGGGCTGGTTCAGCGCGATGTACCGGTCGATGTCCATGATTGGTCGAGTGAGCCTTGCCTCGATCGGTGCTTCGGATCAGTCCTGTACCTCGTCCTGCCGATCTACGGTAAATGACGATGGCGACGGCGCAGAACCAGGTGGTCACACCCGAAGCCGTGCCGCTGGATCTGGAGATCGCGAACATCGGGTCGCGCGCCCTCGCCGTGATGATCGACTGGCTGATCCAGGGCACCACGCTGTTCGCGTTGATCATCGGGTTCACCGCCCTGGTCGGGGCGACCAACACCCACGTGGGCGCGGGCATCGCGGCTGCGTTCTTCTTCCTGCTGACGTTCATCGTGCTGTGGGGTTACCCGACCGTGATGGAGACGTTGTGTCGCGGCCACACGATCGGGAAGCTCGCGCTCGGGCTGCGGGTCATCACGGTCGAGGGCGCACCGGTGCGCTTTCGTCACGCGGCCATCCGCGCCACGCTCGGTCTGGTCGACTTCATCCTGACGTCGGGAGCGGGCGCGGTGATCTCGGTGCTGATGACGCATCGCAGTCAGCGTCTCGGTGACCTCGTCGCCGGCACGGTCGTGTTGCGCGAGCGCACCGGCCTGCGCGCGCCGGTCGCGGTCGAGTTCCCCGTGCCGCACGGGCTCGAGACGTATGCGCAGACGCTCGACGTGGCGCGCGTGACCACCGACGACTACCGCGCCGCCCGCACGTTCCTGCTCAGGGCGGCGAGCCTGGCTCCCGCCGTGCGCTACGACCTCGCCCTGCGGATCGCCCAGCCGGTTGCCGGGCGCGTGCAGCCCGCGCCGCCTCCGGGCGTGGCCCCCGAGGCGTTCCTGCTGTGCGTGGCCGCCGTCTACCAGCACCGCCAGGCCCGGCAGGGTGCGCCGGTGCCGGCGTACGCCCCCCCGCCCCCGTCGCCGCCGGCCCCGCCCGGCCGCGAGCAGGGCGACTTCTCGCCACTAGCCTGACCCCGCGTGAGCGTCTCCCTCGAACCTGTCTATCTGGATCACGCGGCGACGGCGCCGATGCGGCCCGAGGCGGTCGAGGCGATGCTGCCGTACCTCACCGAGCGCTTCGGCAACCCGTCGGGCTCGCACGCGGTCGCGCGCGAGGCGCGCAAGGCGCTCGACGAGGCGCGTGACGTCGTCGCCGAGTGCCTGGGGGCCCAGCCGGGTGAGGTCGTCTTCACCGGGAGCGGCACCGAGGCCGACAACCTCGCCATCCTCGGGGCACACGCGTCGCGCGGCGGGCGCGTGGTCTGCACTGCCGTCGAGCACCACGCGGTGCTGCACGCGTGCGCGGCCCTCGGCGGTGACGTCTCACCGGTGGGCGCGGACGGCATTGTCGACGTGCGCGCGCTCCGCGCCCGGCTCGGGCCCGACACCTCGGTCGTGTCGGTGATGCTCGCCAACAACGAGGTGGGCACGGTCCAGCCGCTCGAAGCGGTCGCGGCGACCGTGCGCGACCGGGCGCCGAACGCGGTGCTGCACACCGACGCCGTCCAAGCCTTCCCGTGGCTCGACGTGGCCACCCTGGCCCGCCCCGCCGACCTGGTCGCGGTGAGCGCGCACAAGTTCGGTGGCCCCAAGGGCGTGGGCGCGCTCGTCGTGCGCGACGGAACCCGCGTCGCCCCGATCCTCCACGGCGGTGGCCAGGAGCGCGACCGGCGCAGCGGTACCCACAACGTCGCCGGCATCGTGGGGATGGCCGCGGCCATGCGGGCCACGGTCGCCACCCGCGCCCAGACCGTGGCGCGCGTGACGTCGCTGCGCGACCGTCTGGCCGATGGTCTGCTGGCGGTGATCCCCGACGCGGCCGAGACCGGCGACCGGTCGTCCAAGGTCGCGGGCAACTGCCACCTGTCCTTCGCGGGTGTGGAGTCCGAAGCCCTGCTCGTGCTGCTCGACGGCGCGGGCGTGTGCGCGTCGGCCGGTTCCGCGTGCACGAGCGGTGCCATCGAGCCGTCGCACGTCCTGGTGGCCATGGGCGTGGCGAAGGGGCGCGCGCTCGGCTCACTCCGGCTCTCGCTCGGGGTCACGACCACCGAGTCCGACGTCGACCGTGCCCTCGAGGCGGTGCCCGCGGCGGTCGCGCGCCTGCGCGAGACGGCCTGAGCCGATGCGCGTGCTCGTCGCCATGTCCGGCGGCGTCGACTCTTCCGTCGCGGCCGCCATCCTCCTCGAGCAGGGCCACGAGGTCGTGGGTGTGACGATGAAGCTGTGGGGTGGCGCGTCCGACTCAGGCTGCTGTTCGGTCGCCGACGTCGACGATGCGCGGCGCGTTGCCCAGCAGCTGGGCATCGACTACTGGGTGTTCGCGTTCACCGACGACTTCGACGCGCACGTCGTCGAGCCCTACGTTGCCGCGCACGCGGCGGGCCGCACGCCCAACCCGTGCATCGAGTGCAACCGGCGGCTGAAGTTCGACCGCCTGTTGCGCAGGGCCGACCAGCTCGGCTTCGACGCCGTCGCGACCGGGCACCACGCGCGGGTCGTCGCGTCGCCGGACGGACGCCTGGGGCTGCGTCGTGGCGCGGATCGGGCCAAGGACCAGTCGTACGTGCTGTACGTGCTCGGTCGCGCCGAGCTGTCCCGCTGTCGCTTCCCCGTCGGCCAGCTGACGAAGGCCGAGGTGCGCGGGCGCGCCGCGGCCCTCGGGCTGCGCACGGCCGACAAGCCCGACAGCCAGGACGTCTGCTTCGTGCTGGCGACGGGCGGCCGGCGCGCCTTCCTCGAGCCTCGCATCGGCATTCATCCCGGACGCCTGGTCGACACCGCAGGGCGCGAGGTCGGCCGCGTCGACGCGGTCGAGCTCGTCACCGTGGGCCAGCGCCGGGGCCTCGGCTCGGCCGGCGGCCCGCGCCGGTATGCGCTCGCGGTCGACACCGCGGGCGCGACGGTCACGGTGGGATCGCTCGACGACCTCTTCGTCGACCGGGTGCGGCTCAGCGGGCTCTCGTGGGTCGACTCGCCCGTCACCGGTCCCGTCCTCGCGCAATCCAGCGCCCACGGTGCAGCGGTGCCGGCCATCTTCGACGGCGAGCACGTGAGGTTCGCGGCCCGCCAGCGGGCGGTGGCGCCCGGCCAGAGCGTCGTGCTCTACGACGACGACGACGTGCTCGGCGGAGGGATCGCCGTGTGAGGCCGGCCCTCGTGCTCACCGCGGTCGTCGCGACGTTGCTCTCGGCGGACCCCGCGGAAGCCTCGTGCGGGACGCCCCCACCCCTGTCGCAACGGTTGCAGGAGGCCACGGTCGTGTTCGTGGGGCGGGTGGTGACCACGACGGACAACGGTCGCACCGCGCACGTGCGGGTGGAGCAGGTGTGGAAGGGGGCACCCCTGTCCGACCGGGTCACCGTGAAGGGCGGTCCCGACGACGAAAGTGCGAGATCCTCGGTCGACCGCTCGTTCCGCGCCGGTGCGCGCTATCTGTTCGTGCCGGAACGTGCCGGTGGGCAGTTCCGCGACACGTCGTGCAGCGCCACCGTCGAGTACAGCGGCGCGCTCGCGCAGTTCGTGCCCGACACGGTGACGCTGCCGCGGCGCTCGTCGACAGGGAGCAGTGGCCTCGCCCGTCAGGCTGCGATCGCGCTGGCGGTGGTGCTCATCGTTCTCATCCTGAGCCTCGCCTTCTCCCGCCGTCGCCGGCGCTCGTCGGTCAGCTCGTCCTGATCCGCCGCGTGCGCGCCTGCTCGAGCACCGCGCCCGGCCGCGTGGGCGTGAACAGCAGGCGGGTGGTGCGGCCCGGCTCGCCGGCGCGGACCCCGGGCTTCACGAGGGTGAGCTCGACCTTGTCCAGCAACAGGAGCTCGAGCGCGAGGCCGGGTGCCCGCTGGGTCAGGTCGAGCGAGTCGCTGTCGGCGGGAGCGGGTCGGAGCACCTCGACCGTCTGGCGGGGGAAGAGGACCGGGTCGGCGAGGGTGAGCGGGTCGTGCAGCACGAGCCCGGCGGGCACGAACACCGCCCACCGACGCGAGAGCACGTGCATCGACCGCGTGAGGAGGACGGCCACCGGCGCGCCGACGACGATCGCGATCGCGCCCGCCACCCACTGACGGGTGGCGACGAGGAGCGGGCCGACCGTCACGCCCGCGATCGCGAGCGCCCACGCCAGCACGAGCGGTCCCACCAGCAGGGCCCCGGGGACGCGGAGGGGGAATCGACGCTCGTTGGGGTAGGCGGGCCCGTTCACGCACGCCAGGCCGAACGCCGGCGCGAACGCCCACGTCGCCGAAACGGTCGCCCAGACGAGCGCGAGCGCCGACACGTGGTCGGCGGTGGCAGCCGCGACGACCGCGACGACCGAGGCGGGTGCGACGATCCGCAGCGCGGTGAGGCTCAGCGGGTGGGGCACGAGCACCGCCACCACCCCGACGGCCCAGCCCGTCCACAGCCCCGATGACGCGACCAGCTGAACCGGCCGGCTGGCGGCGTCGAGCGCGTCCGCGAGCGGCGGACCGGCCGTGAACGGCAGCGCGATCCACGACACCCGCACGACCCACGGCACGAGGCGTTGGGAGTCGACGCGCACACGCCATCAGACCACACGCCATTAGACGACATGGCCATCAGACCACGGTTCGCGCCGACCGGCGTCGTGCCCCTGCGGCGGCGCGTAACGTCGTGGGGTGACCTGCACCCCGGACCCGGCCGCGCGTGCCGCCGAGCTGCGCGCCGCGATCGAGTACCACAACACGCGCTACCACGCGCTCGACGATCCGGAGATCTCCGACGCCGAGTACGACGAGAAGGTGCGCGAGCTGCGCGAGATCGAGGAGCTGCACCCCGACGTGGTGACGCCCGACTCGCCCACCCAGAGCGTGGGTGCCACTCCGTCGTCGCTCTTCGCACCCGTCCGGCACCGCACGCGGATGATGTCGCTCGACAACGCCTTCTCGTTCGACGAGCTCGTCGCGTGGGGCCGCCGCATGGAGCGCTACATCTCGGGTGACGTGGACTTCGTGTGCGAGCTGAAGATCGACGGCGTCGCCCTCTCGCTCGTGTACGAGCGGGGTCGCTACACGCAGGCCGCCACGCGAGGCGACGGCGCCGTCGGCGAGGATGTCACCGACAACGTGCGCACCGTCGAGGCCGTGCCCGAGCGCCTCCGCGGCGGCCACCCGCCCGACGTGCTCGAGGTGCGGGGCGAGGTGTACATGCCGATCAAGGCCTTCGAGGAGCTCAACGCGCGCCAGGAGGAGGCCGGAGGCCGCCTGTTCGCCAACCCCCGCAACTCCGCGGCGGGTTCGTTGCGCCAGAAGGACGCCAAGGTCACCGCCAGCCGCGAGCTGTCGTTCTGGACGTATGCCGTCGGCACCGTCGAGGGCGGGCCCGCCTACACGCGGCACTCCGAGACCCTCGAATGGCTGGAGCAGGCCGGCTTCCCGGTCAACCCCGAGATCCGCACGCTGGGCACGCTGGACGACGTGTTCGCGTACTGCGAGCACTGGCTCGAGCACCGGCACGACCTCGACTACGAGATCGACGGCGTCGTGGTGAAGGTCGACGACCTGGGGCAGCGCCAGGAGCTCGGTGCCACGTCGCACGCGCCGCGGTGGGCGATCGCCTACAAGTTCCCGCCCGAGGAGCGCACGACCCGGCTCGAGCAGATCATGGTGTCGATCGGGCGCACGGGGAAAGCCACCCCGTTCGCCATGCTCGAGCCCGTCTTCGTGGGTGGCTCGACCGTCTCCCTCGCCACCCTCCACAACGAGGACCAGGTGCGGGCCAAGGACGTACGTCCCGGCGACACCGTCACCGTGCGCAAGGCGGGTGACGTGATACCGGAGGTCGTGGGACCGGTGCTGTCGTTGCGTCCCAAGGGCCGGCGCAGGTGGAAGTTCCCGACGCGCTGTCCCGCATGCGGGGAAGCGCTCACCCGCCTCGAAGGCGAAAGCGACACGTTCTGCACCAACGCGGAGTGCCCGGCCCAGCTGGCCGGCCGCATCGGCCATTTCGCCTCGCGCGGCGCGATGGATATCGAGGGGATGGGGGAGAAGACGGTGCTGACCCTCACGGGCCGCGGGATGGTGCGCGACGTCGGCGACCTCTACTCGCTGACGTACGACGACCTCATCGTCCTCGAGGGATTCGCCGAGCTCTCGGTGCGCAACCTGCTCGACGCCATCGAGCGGTCGAAGTCCAGGCCGCTGCCGAACCTCCTCGTCGGCCTCAACATCCGTCATCTCGGCGGTGCGGGCGCTCAGGTGGTGGCGCGGGCGTTCGGGCACCTCGACCGCATCATCGACGCCCCGGAGGAGAAGCTCGCCGCAGCGGGCGGCGTTGGTCCTGTGATCGCGAAGAGCGTGAGCGAGTTCTTCGCCCACGAGCCGAATCGCGCCGTCGTGGAGAAGCTGCGCGCCGCGGGCGTGAACTTCCAGGGGCCGGAGGCGCCCGACGTGCCCCAGACGCTCGCGGGCATGTCCGTGGTGGTCACGGGCACCCTCGAGACGTTGTCGCGCGAGCGCGCCGAGGAGGCCGTCAAGGAGCGCGGCGGCAAGGCGCCGGGAAGCGTGTCGAAGAAGACCGACTACGTGGTGATCGGTGAGGGCCCGGGCGCGGCCAAGGTCAACAAGGCGAACGAGCTCGGCATCCCCATGCTCGACGAGGCCGCGTTCCTGCGCCTGTTGGAGACCGGTAGCCCGGGGGAGTGACCCGAGGGAAAGATCAGCCCGGCGGGTCGCGAAGGGCGGCGCGAATCGCAGCTGCAGTCGCGGCCATCGCGTCGTCGCTCTCGTACTTCTGACGCGGCCAGAAGAAGCCGCGCAGGCCGTCCTTGCGCCGTCGGGGCACCACGTGCACGTGCAGGTGGGGCACGCTCTGGCTGACCCGGTTGTTGACCGCGACGAAGGTGCCGTCGGCGCCCATGCCCGCCTCGACCGCGCGGGCGAGGCGTTGCGCGGTGGCGAACACCGGCTCGACCAGGTCGGCCGGCAGGTCGGCCAGGGTCTCGTAATGGGCACGCGGCACCAGCAGGCAGTGGCCGGGAAAGACGGGCCGGGCGTCGAGGAAGGCCATCGTCCGCTCCTCCTCGAGCACCACGTGCGCCGCGATCTCTCCCGTGACGATCTGACAGAACACGCATCCGGGCACAGAGCTGCCACTCATCGCTCGGCGTGGTGCGCAGCAC
>VAWU01000072.1:66737-68945 GCA_005888325.1 Actinomycetota bacterium | reverse complement strand
AGGTTGCCGGCGACGAAGCGGTAGGCGGCGTTCACCCAGCTCGACGGGCGCAGGTCCCAGCGCACGGTCGAGCCATCGACGACCGGCGTGAACCGCCGTCGCGCGAAGAACGCCGGTTGGCTGGCATAACGGTGATCGATGCCCTTCGTCTTCTCGGTGAACGGCGCAGGGCCTGCACATCGACCTCGTGGTGTTCGTGGAGTGGTGGCAGCATCGGCTGTTCAGGAATGAGGCCAATCGTCACGCGGGTGAGATCGTCGCCTTTCAAGTCCTCAACCCCTTCCTACGAAGCCGAGGCACGGCGGCCGGGACCCTGCATGACGCCGTCAAGGGTGATGTGGTTCATCACGACGACCCTCATGACGCTCCTCCCTCGACGCTTCCGCGTCGATGACCACGGCCCTTCGTAGTCGCGCCATCCGTTCAGGCGCGACGGCCAGTGAACGCGAGGAGCTTTGTTTGAAGATCCGCGTCCGCGGGTGGAACGAGCTTCCGTCCGAAACCGCCCGGTCGCCGGATCGCCTCGTCGATCGGCGTCAGGAACTCAAGCGCCTTGGTCACTGCGTCGGTGTCGAGCTGATCATCTTGGCCAGTGGCTCGGGCAAGGTCCCACGAGTGGATCAGGGTATCGGCGCACAGCAGTCGTCCCACCAGTTGCTCGAACGGTTGCTCGCCGAAGATGCCCGAGACGGTCTTGTTCGCACGGCTCGGATCTGAGACTGCCGCGTTGACTGCATCCGAGGCGTCTCTGAAGGCCGCGACGAGATCCTCATCCAGCGCCGGCTCCTTGGCGTCGCTTCCGTCGAGCGCCGCCAGGACCCGTCGGTGCACGTGCACGACGTGGAACGCCACATCGCGCCCAGTCCATTGGTCACATGGTGAGGGGGCGTCGAGCTTGTCCGGTGGACAGTGCTCGAGGCGGGCAGCGAATCCGTGCGCGACACGGGCGTAACGATCGGAGACCTCGGACATGGCCAAAATCGTACGCGCCGCCCCTCAGCCACTCCCAGGCGCAGCAAAATCATGACTTGACTGGCCTCCGAGCCGGCGTTTCGGCGCGGGACGGGCCTCGGCTAGACCGAGGTCCTTGCTCGCTGAGTGGCTGAGGGGCAGGACCGTGTACCACGTGCACGTTCTGCGTGCTGTGGCGGAGCGTGGGCTGCCTGCGCTTGCGAGCTGGCTGGATCATGTTGCTGCGTTGGGCTGCGGGGCGGTCTTGCTCACGCCGGTTCATGAGTCATCGAACCACGGCTATGACACGGTGGACGCGCTTCGTCTCGACCCCCGGCTGGGGAGCGATGCCGACCTCGACCGGTTCGTCGCCGAGTGCCGGGCGCGTGACGTGCGCGTCTTCTTCGACGGGGTCTTCAACCACGCCGGCCGCGCCTTCCGGAGACCCGAGTGGTTGTCGGAGCGGACGTGGGAGGGCCACGACGAGCTGCCGACGCTCGATCACGACAACCCTGAGGTCCTGTCATGGGCGGTGGAAGTGGCGTGCCACTGGCTCGACCGCGGTGGCGACGGTTGGCGCTTCGACGTCGCCTACGCCCTGCCCCGACCGTTTCTCCGCTCGCTCACGTCCGCCGTGCGCGCCGTGCGGCCCGACGCGTTCCTGTTCGGCGAGGCCATCCACGGTGACTACGCCGGTCTGGCCCGCGAGACAGGGCTCGACGGCGTCACGCAGTACGAGTTGTTCAAGGCGATCTGGTCCTCCCTCAACGACGCCAACCTGTGGGAGCTGGCATGGGCCCTCGACCGGCACGGCCAATTCGCCCAGTCGTTCACCCCCGTGACCTTCGTGGGCAACCACGATGTGAACCGGATCGCTACGAACCTCGCCGACCCCGCCCACCTCGAGCTCGCGCTCGCCGTCCTGTTCACCGTGCCGGGCGTACCGTGCGTGTACTACGGCGACGAGCTCGGCTGGACCGGCGCCAAGGGCGATGGGGCCGGCGCCGACGACGAGATCCGCCCCGCGCTGCCCGAGTCCCCTCCGCAACACGCCGCGACCGACCAGCACCGCCGATGGATCAACTTCCGCCGCTCCCGGCCTTGGCTCACCGACGCGGCGATCGAGGTGATCAGCAAGACCAACCATCGCCTGCAGTACCAGGTCGCGGACGCAGTCGTGACGATCGATCTCGACAACGGCGTCCAACTCGACGGCTTCGACTGATGGCACCGCCAAGAGACGTCGCGCCTGGGGCG
>VAWU01000072.1:0-66704 GCA_005888325.1 Actinomycetota bacterium | reverse complement strand
GTCTAGTGACAGCCCTTGAAGGTCTCGGAAGCCTTCTTGACCTGTCGCCGACTGAGCCCCACCGAGCCGGCGATTGCCGACCAGCCGAGGCCCGCTCCCCGGGCGGCATCGAAGGCGTCGCTCATGTGCTCGAGCTGTTCCGTTAGCCGAACTCGCCGCCGCACGCGGGGTCCGGGCGGCTCAACGCGACGCACGACATCGCTCGCAAACGCCGGTGCAATAGGACGGACGTAGCATCTCGAGGTGGCCGAGGGCGGTGTCCTCACGGGGCGGCGAAGTTGTCGACGCGCTACCCGCAGCTGTCCGCACGGATCTGGCGCGGCTCGTGCCTGAGCTCGTGTCGGTGCCGCCCTCGCTCGCGACAGATGACCGTTTCCGCGTGTACGACGCGGTGGCGCGCTTGGGCACCGCGTACGCGACGGGCAGCCACTCATGATCGTGATCGACGATCTCCAATGGGCAGACGCGTCTTCGATCGCGCTCTATCGCTTTCTCGCCCGCGAGGCGATCGGCGCAGCGATGGTGCTGGCCGCGACCGTCCGTCCGAACGAACCCCAAGACGTGAGCGAAGCGCTCGCCGACATTGCGCCGCGGACGACCCGGTGGCCGCTCGGTGGACTCCACCGAAGCGACGTGGACAGCCTCGCCCGCTCGCTCGGGGCGACATTGGACGAAGGCTTGCTCGAGGACCTCGTGAACCGAACGAACGGCAACCCCTTCGTCGTCCGCGAGATCGTCCGGCTCACCTCGATGAGCGCGACCATCGACGTGCCGACGTCGGTGCGGCAGGCGATCGAGCAACGCCTTGCCCACATCCCGAACAACGTCGGGGACAGCCGAGAATCTGTCTATGGGCGACGCGATTTGGCGCAGGGCCTCAGGAGGCCGAGGAGAATGCAACGCTCATGCGCTGCTCGCGGACGCGGTCCAGGACTCGATCCAGGACGCCCGCTGCCACACATCTAGGGAGGGATGCTGCCCAGGAAGGAGACGGCGCACCACCTCGGCGTACACGCCGCCACCGCCATCCCCGTTGGTGAACACGACGACACCCTGTCCGTCAGCCGGCAGGCCGATGACAAAGTTCTTGTATCCGGGATCGTCGCCCCACTGCCAGACGGCCTCTCCGGCGTCGGCGTGTTCGATGCCCCATCCGATACCCCACGCCAGCTCGCCATCGATCCGCACCTGCGGTTCGAACATCCGGTGGCTGTTCGCCAGCGAGTGGACGAGGAACCGCAGATAGTCAGACACCGTTGTGAACATCCCACCGGCTGCCGCCTTGGCATGGGGCGGGCGGAACGGCGGCCACGCATTCCCGTCGGTGGCGTGGCCGAGGGCGAGTCGTGTCTCATCCGCGTCCTGCCATGCGAAGCTCGAGTCGTTCATGCCAAGCGGCTGCAGCACGGAATCGGCCAGGTACCGGTCGAGAGTGGTCCCCGCGAGGTGCTCGACGACCTCCTGGAGATAGGAGTATCCCTCGCCTGAATAGCCCCAGCGTGTTCCCGGTGTCCATCTCAGGCACAGCAGCCCGTCTTGTCTCCAATTTGGGAAGCCCGTGGTATGACTGAGGACCATGCGGGCCGTGATCGCTGCCGCCCGCTCGTCGTCGGCGGGATACGGCTCCGCCAAGTACTCGCTGAGGGGGCGGTCCAGCTCGAGGAGGCCCGCGTCCACCAGGAGCATCACACCCGACGCGAAGACCGGCTTGCTCACGGAGGCTGCCGCAAACACTGAATCGGCAGTGACTGGCCCGCGACCGTCGCCCTGAGTGCCGGCCGTCACGATCCGCGTCACCCCGCTCCCATCGGCGATGCCGACCGCCGCCCCTGGAACACCGTGCCGATCCAGAACTTCACCGAGCTCGGTTCCAAGTTCCACGGACCCATCTTTCACTTCCAGGCGGTGAACGCTCGAATGCGTTGAACGGCCGAGCACCTCTGCCGCTCGGCGCTCTCGAATCGGGCAATCCGTGCGCGTCAACCGCTGGTTGACGAGGACGAATCGTCAACTTAGAGTTGACGCCATGGCTCCCGGCCCGACACTCGAGCAGCTGATCGCCACCGTTCGGAGGGATGCGGGGAGCGACGATCCGCTCGACCAGCTCGCGACCGCGGCGCGAATGGCGGCGGATCTCCAAGACGTCGCGGACGCCGCACTGTCACACTTCGTCGATCAGTGCCGCCACAGCGGTCGGTCATGGACCGAGATCAGCACAGCACTCGGCGTTACCAAGCAGGCCGCCCACAAGCGGTTCTCGGAAACGCAACTCCTTGGACGGTTCACACCACGAGTGCGCAACCTCTTCGTGCAGGCCGCCGCCGCAGCACGGCGCCTCGGGCACAACTACGTCGGCACCGAGCATTTCTTGCTCGCGCTGTTCGAGGACCAAACGAGTATCGCAGCCAAAGTGCTCGCCGACGCGCAGGTGACCGAGCAACACGTCGAGACGCTCGTTCTGCAGGCGGCACCGCGAGGGTCTTCAACGGATGACGCGCCCCTTCGCACACCCGCGGCAAGCGCTGTCTTCAGGAGGGCTATCGCGGAGGCCGTACGCCTCGGGCACAACTACGTCGGCACCGAACATGTGTTGCTCGCACTATTCGGTGAGTCCGAAGCTCTGTCAGCGCGCGTTCTCGCGCAGACGGGAGCGACCTATGACGACTACCGCCGACGCGTGATCGACAAGCTCAGCAGGCTCGTGGTCGCCCGACCCGAGCAGTAGGTCTGGAGGCACGAATCTGCCGCTGGCGTTCTGCGATCGGGCACGATGTGGAGATGCGTCACCGTGGCATCACGCGATGGTGGGACGAGGATCAGGGCTTCGGCGTCATCACGTCGTCCGACTTCGACGGTGACTTTGGGTCCCCCTCTCCTTAAGAGAGCTGACTGCCGCGTCAACGTGACGCGCGAGGCCTGCCTTCGAGCGAAGGTCACGCCCAAGGCAAACTCGTCATCAGAGTGTGAGTTGCCAGGACGGCATCAGGTCGAGCGGAGTTCCTTCAGCAGCGCTGTGGTGCGACGAATCGTGTCGCGGTCTCCGAAGCAGGAGGCGCTGAACTCGGTGACGCCGGCGTCGGCCATCTCCTGTACGCCAGCGGCCACGGCGGCTTCATCGCCAACGATGGCAACGTCGGCGGGACCGGCCGCACCTTCGGCATCGAGCATGGCGCGGTAGGACGGCAGTCCCCCGTAGATCTCGAACGTCGAGGCCGCCTGTTGCTTCGCAGCGTCGATGTCGGTGGTAACGGCGATGGGCAGGGCAGCGACGATCTGCGGCGCAGCACGGCCAGCGTCGGCCGCCGCCTTGTGTATCCGAGGAGCGACGTGGTTGGCCACGGTCTTGGGTCCGGTCATCCAGAGCAGGGTGCCGTCGGCCACCTCCCCGGCCAGTCGAAGCATGACGGGCGCCATGGCCGCGACGAGCACGGGCGGACCCTCCTGGTTGCCGGCTCTTTCGAGCGGCGCGTGTACGCGATACAGGTCTCCGTCGAACGAGACGTTGCCATCGCGGAGGAGCGGCAGCAGCACCGCGAGGTACTCGCGCATGTGTGCTGCGGGTTTGTCGTACGAGAGTCCGAACATCGTCTCGATCACGATTTGGTGCGAAAGGCCGATACCGAGGGTGAAGCGCCCGCCCGTCGCGTCCCACGCGGTCATCGCCTGCTGGGCCATTGCGTGTGGATGCCGGGGAAACGTCGGTACGACGGCGGTGCCGAGATGAAGGCCGGGGACGGCGCGGCCCGCGATCGCCAGGGTGGTGATGGCGTCGAGACCGAAGATGTTCGCCGTCCACGCTGAGGCGAAGCCCTCCGCGCCCGCCCTCTGCGCTTGGGCGACGACCTCGTCGACGGTCTGACCACCGATTCCTATGCCGATGTCCACGAGACCACCTCACCTTCCCTCGGGAGACTTCTACTACCAGTGGCGCGTTTACCGAGAGGCGTAGCCCGGAATCGCAACTAACGATCGAGCGAGCGAGGATCGCGTCAACTGGGACTCAGGCGCAGTTTCGATCGATGCTAGGGCCTATCCGACCGAGGCGCAGAGCGAGCGCCCAGCGGGCATTCGGTGCTCGTTGCGCCTCTGTCAAGGCACTGTCAAGGCGCTGAGCCAACCGATCAAGGACGCGCGGTCCTTTGTGGCCAACGCCCAGTATGTGTGACACTCGCTGCGGCGGGTTTTGGATGAGTGGGGGGGAATATGGTCGAGGTCCCAAGACACGCCGCCGCGACGCTCGCCGCAGCTCTTCGAGCCGGTGCTTTCGTGACCATAGTGGTGACGGCCGCCTCGTTTGGACTATCCGGAGCCAATGGCGATCAACTGGTTATCGAATCCGACGATTTGGCCTGTCCGGTCGGACCGACTTCTATGCATGGCACCGGACACTGGCACGTAGTGAGGGGAACCGGGCGATTCAGCGGGGCCACCGGCGAAGGAAGTTTTGACGGCGTGGCCGTCTTCGGTCCCTCCTTCAGCCCGGCACATTCTCGATCACTCTGACGGGCGCCATCGCGCAAAGATGAGTAGTCCAACATCCGGCTCGCGGTGACGAGCGGGCGTGGCTTTGGGCGTCAACATACGGCCACCCGCATCAGTTCGCCTCCGAGGTACCGACTCTGGACGTCCGAAGCCGAATGACTCATCTGTCGCGACCACGATGTCGGCGGCTGCCCCCGGTACCCGCCAAGTAGATCGACGATTCGGATCGCGCGAACCACTCGGTATCTTGGGAGCGAAACCTGAGACGACGCGACCGCTTACATCGATACCGATCTGCCGCTCGGCTCGCATCCGGCCTGGACCTGATCGCACTCGGAAGGAGCTGCACGTGTCCGAAGAAATCGCCAACGCCGACATGGCAAGAGCCTGGGATGGTGAGGAGGGTGACCAGTGGACGCAGTTTGCGGACGAGTACGACGACACGAGCCGGTCGATCTGGGCCCGGTTCCTGGAGACCGACCCGATCGGGCGCGCCGACCAAGTGCTCGACATCGGCTGCGGCTGCGGGCAGTCAACCCGCGACGCGGCGCGTCTGGCGCACGAAGGATCTGCGCTCGGCGTCGACCTGTCTTCCTCGATGCTCGCCGTCGCCCGACGCCGCGCTACCGCGGAAGGCGTCCCGAACGTCGACTTTCGACAAGCTGACGCGCAGGTGTACGCGTTCGATCCCGGTACCTTCGATATCGCGATCAGCCGATTCGGCGTGATGTTCTTCGACGACCGAACGGCCGCCTTCACGAACATCGCGTCGGCGCTCCGTTCGGGCGGCCGGCTGGCCATGCTGGCGTGGCAGGACATCAGGAAGAACGAGTGGATCATGACCGTGCGTGAGACCTTGGCCGCTGGCCGGGACCTCCCCATGCCGCCGGCTGGGGCGCCGGGCCCGATGGCGCTCGCCGACCAGGACGATGTGCGCGGGCTGCTCGCAGGCGCCGGCTTCGAGTCGATCGGTTTCACATCCATCGAAGAACCCGTCTGGTTCGGCGCCGACGCCGAGGCGGCGTATGAGTTCGTCGGTGAGATTGGGATCGTAAAGGGACTCTCGGACGGGCTCGACGCCGACACCAAAGCTGCGGCCCACGAGCAGCTCAGAGCAGCACTCCGGGCGCACGAAACCCCCGAGGGGGTTCGGTTCGGCAGCGGCGCATGGCTGATCTCCGCGACCAAGGCGTGAGGATCGGCGACTCTCATCGCAACGCGGGAACCTGGTAACGCGTTCGACTACGTCCCGCCCGGGCAACGTCGCCCGTGGCGCACAGCGCGCCCGAACTCTCGCCCGGCCCACCTCATCGGCCGTCGGGAAGTTCCCGAGGATTCCCAACGCGCTGAGCAGCGCGACTGTGATTCTGGCGAGCCGGCCCAAATGCACCCTCCCTCGTTCAGCGCGAGCAGGTCGCGCCGATGTCAGGTCTTGCACGGGATGCGGGCGAGGTCAAATGAGTCGGAATACCCACACAAGGTGCTCGCGTTGTGGATGACCCCCTCAGCGTTCCGGTCAATGCGCCAGAGCGAGCGCCGAGCGGGCATCCTGTGCAGGTGACGCACGGAAATTTGATCGTCGTGACCGGGCCGCCAGGCGCGGGGAAGACCACGGTGGCACGACTCATCGCCGATGCGCTGTCGCCCAGCGTTCATCTGCACTCCGACGACTTCTGGAACTACATCCGCAACGGACGAATCGCGCCGTATCTCCCCGAGTCCACGAAGCAGAACGAGCTCGTCATGCACATCGTTGCCCAGGCGGCCAGCGGCTACGCGCGCGCCGGATACCACGTCATTGTCGATGGCATCGTCGGTCCATGGTTCATCGGGGTCTTCCGGAAACTCACCGCCGAGGGCGATCTATCGCTGCACTACATCGTGTTGCGTCCCGACGAGTCGATTGCCGTCGACCGTGCACGTGGCCGGGGTGCGCCTGCGCTCACTGATGACGGACCGGTGCGGAAGATGTACGCCGAGTTCTCTGGGCTCGGGACGTTCGAAGCGTTCGTGCTCGACAGCAGCCGACAGACACCCGACGAGACCGCGAGGCTCGTCCGTGAGCGCGTCGCCGTTGGCTCCCACCGACTCACATCCGACTCGCAGGAATAGAGCGCAGAACGGCCGCTCCGCTCGTAAGACGAGCTGCTATCTGTCCTAGGCTCGGTGGCCATGGCGCTCTGGGACGATGAGCTCGATGCGCTCCGACCGCAGCTGCGGGACGAGGCGAAGGCCTTCATCGCCACCATCCCGTGGCGGGAGGCTGATACGGCGACGTTGCCAGTCGAGGAGCGGGTCGCAGCCGTCCGCGCCTCGCAGCTGGGCGGCGGGCCCTCCGACCGGGCGGTCGACCGCATGATCGAGGGACCCGCCGGGCCGATCCGGCTTCGCACGTTCGCGCACGAGCAGCCAGACGGCGTGCTGCTCCACATCCACGGCGGCGCGTGGATGGCGGGCTCACCCGAGATGATGGATCTGCTCCACGAGATCATCGTCGAGACGTGCCACGTCGCAGTCGTGAGCGTCGACTACCGCCTTGCACCGGAGCACCCGTATCCCGCCGGTCCGGACGATTGCGAGGCGGCGGCTCGCTGGTTGCTCGACCACGGGGCCGAGGAGTTCGGCTCCGATCGACTGCTCATCGCCGGCGAGTCGGCCGGCGCGCACCTCGCCGCGGTCACCTTGCTCCGCATGCGCGACAGACATCGGGCGGCCGATCGCTTCCTCGGCGCGAACCTGGTGTTCGGCGCGTACGACCTTTCGCGCACGCCCAGCCAGCGGGGCGTGGGGATCGCGCCCGGCTCCGACATCCTCGACGGCACCGGCTTCCCGCTCGACCTCTTCCTGCCCGGGATGTCCGATGAGAAGCGCCGCGATCCCGACGTCTCACCGCTCTACGCCGACCTGCGCGGGATGCCGCCCGCGCTGTTCTCCGTCGGTAGCAACGACCATCTGCTCGACGACACCCTGTTCATGGCGGCGCGTTGGGAGGTTGCGGGCAATCGGAGTGAGTTGCTCGTGTACCCCGAGACGCCGCACGGGTGCATCGCCCTGCCGTCGGTCGCCGGGCACTTCTTCCCGCGGCTCTTCGACTTCCTCCGTGACTGCCTGGAGGCGCGGCTGCCCGTCAGCCAGCCGTAGCGACGCAACCCTCCAAAATGTTGGAGGAGCGCGGGGTCGGCCTGGGCTAGCCGGCGGGCAGTTGCGACATGAACTGGTTGAGGTCGAAGTAGTCGCGCCAGGCGGCGATCTTGCCGTCGACGATCTCGAACGCTCCCATCACCGGTAGCTCGATCGTGACGGCCGGCGTGAAGAACGCGTCCACCCGCTCGGTGAGGACGACGTTGCCTTCGCCGACGATGTTGAGCACACGGAACTCCACGCGGTCGACGCCGGCGGTGAAGCCGGCGATCGTCTGGCGGATCGCCTCCTTGCCGCTCACCGGGGCGACGGGGATGTTGTGGTACACCGCGTCGTCGGTGAAGAAATCCATGAGCGTGTCGAGGTCGCCCTTCGCCCAGTTGTCGCAGAACTCCCGCACCACATCGATCGGTTTGGCCACTTCACGAGGCTAACCGGCGGGTGGGCCGATCACACCTTCCGCCGTTGCCCACTCGGCAGTCCTCGACGTCCCCGGTCGCGGCGCTGTAGAACACTCGTCCCGCCGGAAAGCGAGACGCCACGAGGTAGAGCCCGCAGGCGAGGGGGAGCATGCGCCGAGAAGTGAAGCGGTTGTCCCGGTCCCGGACCGCATTGTTCGCCGTCGCGATCGCCGCCCTCGGCCCGACGCTCCTGTCCTCGCCGTGGGCCGACAGCCACCTGGGAGCCCACTTCGTGTCCCAGTTGCTCATCGTGGCGGTCGGGCTGCCGTGCCTGATCGTGCTGGCTCGGAACGCCCCCCTCGCGGCTCTCGAGCCGGACGCCTCGAAGCGCTCGCCACCACCGAGCCGCGGGCGACGCGCTTCGGGCCGCCAACGGCCGCGCGCGCTCCCTGCTCGCAAGGTCGCCCCCCCGGTCGCGCAACGCGACCGCGTCCGCTTGGCTGCGCTCCTCGCGGTCGGGCTCGGTGTCTGGCTGCTGGTGGCGACCGTGCTGAGCCCACAGCCGGCAGTCGCCTTCTTCGGGGTGCAGGCTCGCGCCAACGGCGCCCTGCTCGGCTTGGCGTTGGTGGCCGCGTGGGCGATCGGCGTGAGCTCAGGTCGCGACGCGGCCGCGGCCATCGAGTCCGTCCTGCTCGGCGTCGTCGGCCTGAACGCGATCGTCGCGCTGGTGCAGACGATCTCCGGTGTGGGGCTTGCCTCGGGTCGTGCCCAGGGCCTGTTCGGGAACCCGGTGTTCCTGGCCGGGCTGCTCAGCGGGGGGCTCTGGCTCGTCATCCAGCGGTTTCGTACCGATCAACGGTGGGGCTGGGCTGTCGTGCTCGTCGTCGCGGCGACGCAGACCACCGGATCTCGGTTCGCCCTGATCCTTCTTCCCGTGGTCGTAGTGGCGTCGTTCTTCGTGCTGACCCGGCGGCGGACGGCGTTGTTGGTCCTGGCCATCGTCGCCGGCGTCGGGCTCGGCGGCGGGCTGGCGGCGGTCGGAGGGGCGTCCAGCGCCACGGCACGCGCCGGGCAAGGCATCGCCGGCGGCGGGTTCAGCCAGCGGCTCGAGATCTGGTCGTGGTCGATGCATGCCATCAAACACCGTCCGATTCAGGGGCAAGGGCCCGGACAAGTCCAAGCGGCCACCGAAAGGTTCAAGACCCTGGCGTTCTCCAGGCACGACCCGGAGCCGACGTTCGACGACGCGCACAACCTCATCGTCGAGTACCTCGTGACGACCGGCGTGCCAGGTGCGGCTCTGCTGATCGCGTTCACCGTGATGACGCTGCTGCTGGCCGGCTGGCGCTCACCGCTGGGCGGGTTCGCCATCTTTACCCTGGCGCTGCACGGAGTGGAGCCCCCACATGCCGAGCTCACGCCGTTGCTGTTCCTCGCCCTCGGCGCGGCGGCGAGCGGCGCGGCCCCCCTCCTCATCGGCGTGCCGCGAGCGCTGCGCCCGGCGCTTGTCAGCGTGGCCGTCGTCGTCGGAGGCGTGATCGCGGTCGGAAGCGTCTATGGCACGAGCTCGCCGAGCACCCCGTCGCGTGCCTACGCCGACGCCCGAATCGCGCGCCGGCTGCTACCGATGTGGTCGTCTGCGTATTCGCGCACTGGCAGAATCGATGTCGACCACGGCAAGTTCAAGGACGCGGCCCGCTGGCTGAGAATCGCGGCAGAGCGCGAGCCGTACCAAGCCTTCTTGTGGTCCCAGCTGGCCTTCGCCGAGGAGCAGACCGGCCACGTCGCCGACGCTGAAGCTCACTATCGCCGGGCGCTCGAGGACAACCATTACTCGGTCGACACGTTGAACCGCTTGGTCGCGCTGCTCGTGCGCAACGGACGGTCACAGGACGCCCGCGTGTACGTCCAACGCTCGCTGCAGGTGACTCCGAACCAGCCGTCGCTGCGCAAGCTCTTGCAGTAGCCCTGAGGCGTGAGGAAGGCGCATACTGCTTGCGAGACTCCCGTGGGAAGGAGGCGCCTCATGCTCCGCCGTGCGGCCCGGCCGTTGTGTCTCTCGCTGATCCTCGCGACTGGTCCGTTCCCGCCCTCGGCGGCAGCCCGAGCGGGAGCGCCCATTGCGCCCCATCAGCACTTCGTGGGGCTGGTCAACGGGCTCCACGTCGATGCCGAGGTCTACGTGGCCTGTGGGGGACCGGGTGGCGGGGATCGGACGACCCACCCGCTCCAGAATCAGACGCTGGCGGTGACCAGAACGCGTTCGGATGGCGGGTTCACGGGCGACGCGGCCAGCCGAGTGGTGGCCCGGTTCCTCGACGACACCTCGGTCGGGGTTGTGCTCACGACCTACGGCGCGACCGCGCCCGTGCCCACGACGATCACCGTGCCGGGCGAGGGCAAAGGCGTCGTGCGCTTCGCGCCGCGTCCGAGTAGCTCGACCTCGACGCCCGACTTCGTTGCCGTCACCTACGTCAATCTCGGCGCGTAGGACGCGCGGCACCGGCGGTCGTCGAGGCGGGAGCGCAGCACGTGAACCAGGCATGTCAGGAGCGACGACATTGACAACGAAGCGATCGACCGATGACTACGACTGAGTGAACCCTATGCGCGAGGGCATCGACCAACAGCGAGCGCGCTTTCGAGCGGCGCTCAACCGCACCGGCTTTGACCCGATGTCGGTGTCGCCGAAGCTCAGCGAAGCCACCGGCAACGTCATCATGAGCCTCTCGCACTTTGAGCAGCTCGTCGGATCGCGGCAAGGCACCGTGCTACAGCCGATCGTGCGAGCCGCGGGCGATGGCGTCGTGCTCAGCCTCGACGATCGCACCGTGGAGCTCACGCACGCGCAGACGATCGAGCTGTGCCGTGCCATCGTCGAGGCGCTCGGTGGCTTCGAGCGGCTGGTCAGTCGATGATGCGGCTCAGTCCGAGGAGGAAGCAGACGGCGCTCTTCTGTAGTGCCGGGGTGGGGATCAGCTCCGGGCAGCGTTGAGCTCATCGCCGGGAAGGCGTGCCGTTGCCGGCGCCTCGGCGCGATCGAGCCCGCGCGTCTTCAGGAACGCCTCGACGTCGTCGGGGGCCAGGGGTCGCGAGAAGTGGTACCCCTGCACCTCAGAGCACCCCAGCTCCTCCAAGCGGTCCACCTGGTCGCGCCGCTCCACGCCCTCAGCGATCGTCCGGAGCTCGAGCGTGCCGGCCAGGCGCACGATGGCCTGCACGAGACCGGCCGCCTCGACGCCCGTGGTGACCCCGTCGATGAAGGCTTTGTCGATCTTCAGCGTGTCGACCGGCAGCTGGCGGAGCGAGCTCAGCGAGGAGTAGCCGGTCCCGAAGTCGTCGATGGCGAGCCGGACGCCCAGTGACTTGAGCGCGTGGAGCCGCGAGATGGCCACTTCGGTGTCGGCTATGAGCACGCTCTCGGTGATCTCGAGGGTGAGGGCCGACGGTTCGAGCCCGGTCTCGTGGAGCACGCGGCTTACGTCGTCGACGAGGCGGGGGTCGCCGAGTTGGCGGGCCGACAGGTTGACCGCGATGGTCAGGCGATACCCACGATGGGCAAGCTGCCAGTACCGGGCTCGCCGACAGGCCTCCCGCAACACCCAGCGTCCGATCTCGACGATGAGGCCGTTCTCCTCGGCGAGGTGGATGAACTCGGCCGGGGGAATCAGGCCACGAGTGGGATGTTGCCAGCGCACGAGCGCCTCCAGCGCCATCACCTTGCCGGTGCTGAGTGAGACCGTGGGCTGGTAGTGGAGAACGAACTCGCCCTCGTCGATGGCCCGGCGCATGTCACCCTCGAGCTCGAGCCGGGCCATGGCCGCAGAGTGCATGGCGGGGTCGAAGAGGCGGTAGCAGCCCTTGCCCTCGCCCTTGGCCCGGTACATGGCGGCGTCGGCGTTGCGCAGCAGCTCGTCGGCGCTCTCGCGTTCGCCCTCGGCCAGGCTGATCCCCAGGCTGGCGTGCACGAAGATCTCCTTGCCCGAGAGGGAGAACGGTGGGGCCAGGACGTCGATGATGCGTTGCGCCAGACGATCGGCAGCTTCGGGTTCTTCCAGGTCCTCGAGCAGGATGGCAAATTCGTCGCCGCCCAGACGAGCCGCGGTGTCGCCGGGTCGCAGGCAGCCCTCCAGGCGGGCCGCCACGGCGACGAGCAGCTCGTCGCCGACCGTGTGGCCGAGGCTGTCGTTCACGGTCTTGAACCCGTCGAGGTCCAGTACCACGACCGCGACCGTGGTGGTGTCGCGTTCCTGGCGACGTATGGCGTGGTCCACACGATCGGCGAACAGCGCCCGGTTGGCCAGGTCTGTCAACGAGTCATGGAAGGCCTGATGACGCAGCTCGGACTCGAGCGCGTTTCGGTGGGTCACGTCCTGCACCGCGACGAGGACAGCGTCGTGCGAATCGAACGACAGCTGATGGGAGCGCACCTCGACGTCGATGACCCGCCCGTCCTTCAGCCGATGCCGCCACGCTCCCTGCTGGAGTGCATCCCTCTCGCCCGCGACATCGGCCAGGAGACGAGGCACATCTTCGACGGGACGGATGTCGGTGATGTGTCGATCGAGGAACTCTTCCCGGGCGTAGCCGTAGTGCCGGATGGCTGCCTCGTTCACCTCGAGGAACGCGAGTGTCTCGGCCTCATAGACCCACATCGGCTGGGGGTTGTCCGCGAAGAGCTGGCGAAAGCTGGCCTCGCTCATGCGCAACTCCGAATCCGTCGCCTCCTGGATGGCCGTCTTCGTCCCGAGGACGTGGATTACGAAGGCCACGCCGAGCGCGGCCAGGATTGCGAGGCCGTGGACATAGGGAGTGGCGACGTAAGTGAACGCGATCCCGGTGGCGATGGCAGCCTGACCGCCGGCCATGCTCAGCACCGTCCAGAGGAGGGCGGGACGCCAGGCACGGGAGCCGACGTCCTCGAGGTCCCGGGCCAGGATGAAGAGGTAGCCGAGGGCGAGGGTCGGGCCCCAGCCGATGGCGTAGATGATCACGGTGGTGCCGACCATCTGAACCGCCACGAGCGCGTGGAGTTGACGAGGGCTGGGACTGTCCCGCCACCGACGGACAGCGGCCTCGCTTGCCGCTGACGCGACGCCGAGTAGTATGAGTAGCGCGACGAGAGGGAGGTCGCCGACGAGCTCCAGGCGGTAGAGCAGCGCGAAGGCGACGCCGGTGAGCGCGACCGACACCCACAACGAGGACGAGCGGGCGGAAAGGCCTACGAGGCTGCGCCGAGCTGGCCTGCGATCCACCCTGGTGATGTCGGCGCGCGCAAGCTCCTCCCTGACCGACCTTTCGACGTTCTCTGCCCACCCGCAGTGTTTGGGAGTCGAGCGCGGAGGCGGCGGCCTCAAGCGTGGGCGACATCGAGACGATGCCCGTCATTGCAATCCCTGTGCCGTTTTGAAGGGGAGAAGGACATGGGTCCGGAGCCACCTCTCGAGTTCCACCGGCGCCGGAGAGTGGCCGCGCAGGTAGCCGGCCTGGCAGCGAGCACGTCCCCGACGGTCGGGGTAGCGGTGATCGCGGGGCTCGTCGGGGTGTTCTGGGGCGTCGCCCGCGCTCTGGGCGGTGCGGGGTCGGTCCCGCCGCACTGGTTCTACATCCCGATCATCTTCGCTGCCCTCCGGTTCGGGTGGCCGGGCACGCTGCTCACCTCGGTCGTCTCAGGGTTGATGGCCGGGCCGCTGCTTCCGCTGGACGTGCGTGCCGGCACCCACCAGGCGCTCAGCGACTGGGGCATGCGCGCCGCGTTCTTCATCGGCATCGGGCAGGTCGTGGCCCTGCTCGTCCACCAGCCTCGGGCGCACAGCCTCAGCGCACTTCGAATCGCACGCATCGATCGGGAGCTGCGCCGCGCGCTCGCATGGAGTGAGCTCGAGGTGCATTACCAGCCGATCTTCGACATCCTCGGCCGGCGTCGGCGGGTCGTGGGCGCTGAGGCACTCATCCGGTGGCGTCACCCCAAACGAGGTTTGGTACCGCCCATGGAGTTCATCTCGGCGGCCGAGGCCACCGGTCGAATCATCGACATCGGCAGCTTTGTCCTGCGCGATGCCTGTAGTCGCGTCGCGCACTGGGCCGACCTCTCGGGCGACACCCGATTCGCGGTGTCGGTGAACCTGTCGGCTCGCGAACTGGCCGATCCCGCGCTTGTCTCTCGGGTGGCGGCTGCGATCCGGGATTACGGCATCGAGCCCCAGCGGCTCACCTTCGAGATCACCGAGTCGGCGATCATGGAGGACATGGACCTGTGCCTGGAGCAGTTGGCTGCGTTGCGCGCACAGGGCGTGAACCTTGCGATCGACGACTTCGGCACCGGCCAGTGCTCCCTGTCGTACGTGCACCTGTTTCCCGTGCAATCGATCAAGCTCGACCGCTCGTTCACCGCTCGGATCACCGACAGCGAGCGCGGGCAGGTCTTCGTCGGCAGCATCATCCTGCTCGCCCACACGCTCGAGCTCGGTGCGGTCGCCGAGGGCATCGAAACAGCTGACCAGCTCGAGTTGCTCAAAGCCATGCGCTGTGACGGCGGGCAGGGATTCCATCTCGGCGCCCCAGCCGTACCGGACCGCATCAGCGAAGCACTCGATGAACAGCGTGCGGAGCGGTCTCGCCGGCTCTCGAACAACGAGCCCTCCCACTGGCTCCGCGGATGAACCAGTCGTTCCGCGACGAGCTCCGGAAGCGAGGGTTGTAGGGGGACGCGCATGTCGGACAGAGAAGAGCTGGTCCCGTTCGCGGTCAAGTCGTACCGCTATCTGCGACTCGCCATCGTCGTCCTGGTGCTCTCGCTGATGGCGTCGGTGCTGATCGAGAGGTTCCAGGTCAGCTGCTGGCAGGAGTCGATCAGCGCGTACTACTACACACCTGTCCACGCCATCTTTGTCGGCGCGCTCGTCGCGATCGGCGTCAGCCTCATCGCCATCAAGGGCAGCACCGACGTGGAAGACATGCTCCTCAACGTGGCAGGCGTGTTGGCACCGATCGTGGCCTTCGTCCCCACCTCGACTCCGTCGCCCAACTGCTCATCGACCGCCTTCGCCGGCGTCGACGCCAAGGCGTACATCGACAACAACGTGCTGGCCTTTGCGATCGGCGGCGGCATCGCGATCGCCATCGCCTACGTGGTCGCGAGGGTGATGGGCAAGGCCAGGATCCGCAAAGTCGACCCTCCGTCGGTCGTCGGGCTGGTGTTCGGCGTCGTGCTGTTGGTCGTGGGACTGGTCTGGTACGTCGCCTTTCGTGACAGCTTCCTCGATCACGCGCACGGTGGCGCGGCAATCGCCATGTTCTTCATCGTCGGCGTCGTCATGGCCATCAACGCGCGCAGCGCTCGACCGGTATACCGGCCGCTGTACGCGCTGACCGCGACGGCAATGGCGCTGTCCGCCGCGGCGGTCGTCATCGGCAAGCTGGTCGATGGCAAGTGGCGCCATCAGATCCTGTGGGTTGAGATCCTCGAGCTTCTTCCCTTCGCCGTGTACTGGGCGGCGCAGACGCTCGAGCATTGGGAGGGCGGAGTGCCAACGGGTGCTGAGCGGGCGACGCGCGCCGCGGCCGTCCGCGTTCGCGTCGGAAAGCACGCCGCCCGTACCGGCAGCACCGTCGACTGAGCCCCTCCGTCTCTTCCGGTTCACGCCGTGCTTGGCTTGTGGCATTTGCGAGCGAGGAGCAGCGCGTGCATGCAACTCGCGTGAGGCACTTCGACCGCGCCCTGGCGGGCGTGACGGTCGGCGCCTTCCTGTGTCTCGTCGTCTCGGCATGCGTTGGTGGGAACGCGTCACCAAAGTCGTTGCACCCAAACGCGGCCACGACGTTGCCGCCGACGACGGCAACGACCGCTCTCGCCCCACCGCGCTCCGGAGAGAGTGCGAGCGCCTTGGTGAGCCGGTTGGCGGTTGCGCCCGAAGGCTCGATGGGCGGTTATGACCGCGCCCGTTTCGGCACCTGGATCGACGCCGACGGGGACGGGTGCGACACGCGGGCCGAGGTCCTGCTGCGTCAGAGCCGAGTACCGCCCCAGGTCGACCCGTTGCGCGGTGGTGGCGGGCGAGTGGCTGAGCAGCTACGACGGTCGTACGACGGAGGACCCCGCCGCGCTGGACATCGACCACGTCGTCGCGCTTGCCGAGGCGTGGCGCTCGGGCGCGGCGGCCTGGGACGACGGACGGCGACGGGCGTTTGCCAACGACCTGGATCAGCCGGGGGAACTGGTGGCCGTGACCGCCGCGGCCAACCGATCCAAGGGTGATCACGACCCGGCGAGCTGGCGTCCGCCGAACCGGGCGAGCTGGTGCGAGTTCGGCATCGGGTGGGTCAGGACCAAGCTCAAATGGGGGCTCACGGCCGATCGCCCAGAGGTGCGCGCGCTCGACGACATGCTGCGCGACTGCACGACCTAGTGCCCAAAGACGCGCGTCTCGACCGGCCGGCGAGTGCCACCTCCGGTGTCTCGAGCGCGCCGATGACGTAGGCGGCGCCATCGGCCCGGCACGCGAACGCATGAGACGGACAGCGACAACGAGTGCCTCGTGCCGCAACTTCGGAGTGCTACTCCCAGGCCTCGAAGAGCCCTTCGAACTCGAGCTTGCCGTGCTCGATCCGCCCGTAGAGCAGCCAGTCGCCCTTGAACAGCTGGTGGTCGTAGGGGCTGCCCGCGATGTGCGTGTGGGGCCCGCCCGTGGTGCTCGGCAGGAACCGGATCTGCTCGAGCCCGGCCTTGAGCCCGAACCCGGTGAGGACGGGTGCGCGGTGCAGGCCCTCGGCGAGGACGCGCGCGGTGTCGTAGGCGAGGCCGGGAATCGCGTTCGGCCACATCGGTGGGTCTTCGCTGTACCGCTCCACGTAACGCTGATGGAACCGTTCGACGAGCGGATTCGCGGGGCACAGCTGGTCGATGCCCACCCAGCCCTCGAACTTCTCGAAGCCGGCGAGGTACCACATGAACGCGGTGCTCATGATGCGGGGTGGGTCCCAGTCGAGCTTGTCGAGGGCTTCGCGTAGGCGGCCCTCGGCCGCGAGCAGCCCGTAGCCCATGTACGCAAGCGCATCGGCCCTCACCCCGCGCAGGTTGGCGAGGTTGGCCGCGAGGTCGTCGGGAGTCTGGCTCACGGTCTCGACCGCGGCGATGGACACGCCCCGCCGCCGGCACTCCTGGCGGAAGTAGCGGAAGTACTCCTCGCCGTTGGGAGAGACCTCGCTGAGGACAGCGACCCGTTCGTAGCCCTTGCGCTTGAGCCACGCGACGACGAGTGCCGCATCGCCACCGCAGTCACCGTTGCCGAGCCGGAAGCAGTACTCGCCGTGGAAGCGCTCGGTGCCGCACCAACTGATCAGGGGCACCTGGAGCTCGTTTGCGATCGGACCGACGACCATGGCGTTGTCGGAGCTGTAGGCACCGGCCACGCCGATGCAGCCTTCGTCGACGAGCCACTTGAACCCGTCGACGGCGTTCTTGGCCGAGCCGCGGGGCAACCCGTTCTCGGCGTGCAGGACGAACTCGACGGGGCGGTTCAGGACGCCCTGCTCGATCGCCTCGTCGAAGGCCATCCGGTGGATGCGGTCGTAGCCGCCGCCGGGTCCGTCGAGCGCGGCGCCCAACCATCCGATCTTGATCGGCTCCATGACCGCCCCTTTCCGTGGCGGGGCGCCACGCTACACGAACATGCGAATCTCGTCCCGTCGTATGCTCTAGGCTCCTCGGGGTGCGCACGCACGGGTGGAACGGATCCCCGCCGAAGAGTGACGACGAGGCTCGCGCGCGCATCGTCGCCGCCACCATGGCCTGCGTCGATCGCTACGGCGCGAAGACCGGACTGGCCGACGTCGCAACCGAGCTCGGCGTGACCCGCCAGACCGTCTACCGCTACTTCCCGACCACCGAGCAGCTCTTTCGGGCCACCGGTGCCGTCGCGGCCAAGGACCTCATCGACCGCGTGGTTTCGCACGTGGCTGATCTGGTCGACCCGGCCGAGGTCATCATCGAGGCGATGGTGTTCTGCCTCGACCAGCTGCCGAACGAGCGCTACCTGTCGTTGCTGCCCGCCGTCGGCCGGCGAGACATCCTCGTCGTCGGGGCCACGTCGCCAACCGCGATGGAGCTGGGCCGCCGCATGTATCGCCGGCTACCCATCAACTGGGAAGCGCTCGGCTACCGGGATCGCGACATCGACGGCCTCGTGGAGCTCATGCTCCGCCTGCTCCAGTCGTTCATCGCTGACCCGGGCCATCCGGCACGGTCGCCGGCGGAGCAACGCGAGTACCTGCGCCGCTGGGTGGCTCCAGTGATCGTGCCGATCCGCGTGGGCGTTGCGACGTAGCGTGGATCCGCAAGGGGGACGCGCATGATCACCGACCTGCGGGAGAAGGTGGCGGTTGTCACCGGCGGCGCGAACGGCGTCGGGAGGGGGATCGTCGAAGCGCTCCTCGAAGAAGGGGCGCGGGTCGTCATCGCCGACATCGAGCAGCCCGTCCTCGATCGCGCCGTGTCCGAGCTGAGCGACCGTGGAGAGGTCGCCGGCGTCGGCACCGACGTCTCCGACCCTGCGTCCGTGGAAGCACTGGCGAAGACCGTGTTCGACCGCTACGGCACGTGTCACCTGCTGTTCAACAACGCCGGCGTCACATCGGGCGGCGGCGGGCTGCCGTGGGAGCAGGAGCCGAACGACTGGAAGTGGTGCTTCGGGGTCAACGTGTTCGGCGTGGCGAACGGCGTCCTCGCGTTCGTGCCCCGGATGATCGCGTCGGGGGAGCCGGGCGTGGTGGTCAACACGTCGTCGGGCGACGGCGGCATCGCGCCGGTTCCGTATGCCGCGGTCTATGCCGCGAGCAAGGCTGCGATCACCTGCTACACCGAGGCGCTCGCCCACCAGCTGGCCGACAACGGCACGAACGTGCGGGCCGCCGTCTTCTATCCGTCGGGCGGCCTGCTCGACACGGGCCTGTGGACGGCGCAGCGCAACCGGCCGGCCCAGCTGGCCCGCGAGAAGGAACATGCACGAGGGCCGGTCGTGACCTTCGCCGAGTTCCGCGAACGGCTGGCCGCGGCGGGCAAGAACGCCGACGTCATGGACCTGCGCGAGCTCGGCCGCTTCGTCCTCGGCGAGATCCGGCGGGGCCGCTTCGTCATCGGCCACGACCTCGACGAGGCCGGCGCGCTCCTGCACGCGCGCGCCGACGCGATCGCGAGCGGTCACCTTCCCCCCCACCACAACCTCTGAGCTGGAGCGAGCCATGACCACGGCGACGAAGGCCTCCGAGCGCTACACGGTGATCTCGGCCGACGGGCATGCCGGCGCCGACCTGCTCGACTACAAGGCGTACCTCCCGAGCCGCTGGCACGACGAGTTCGACGCCTGGGCCGACGCATACGCGAACCCGTTCGCCGATCTTCTCGCTCCCACCGCGTATCGCAACTGGGAGAGCGGGCGCCGTCTCGCCGAGCTCGAGCGCGACGGAATCACAGCCGAGGTGCTGTTCCCCAACACCGTGCCGCCGTTCTTCGCGCAGAGCAACCTCACCGCGCTCCCGCCCACCGAGGAGGAGTACCAGTCGCGCTGGGCGGGGGTGCAGGCTCACAACCGGTGGCTCGTCGACTTCTGTGCTGCGGCTCCCGACCGGCGCGCCGGTGTCGTGCAGATCTTCGTCAACGACATCGACGACGCGTGCGCCGAGATCCGAGCGATTCGCGGGCAGATGCAGGTGTGCGGTGGCGTGCTCCTCCCGGCGGTGCCGCCGAACTCAAGGCTCCACGAGCTCTGGGACCCCTACTACGAGCCTCTCTGGAACCTGTGCGAGGAGCTCGATCTCCCGCTGAACGTCCACAGCGGCAGCGGGATGCCCGACTTCGGCGAGCTCGACGCGGCGCGGGCGATCATGCTCGTCGAGCTGCCGTGGTTCGCGCACCGACCCCTGTGGCACCTCATGTTCGGCGGGGTGCTCGACCGTCATCCTCGGCTGCGCGTCGCGTTGACCGAGCAGGGGATCGCCTGGCTGCCACGCGGCATCGACACCCTCGAGTGGTTCTTCGCCCGGATGACGAGAGGTGGCAGCGCCGAGGCGAGCTTCTTCGGCGCCTCCGTCTCGGCGCTGAAGCTCACTCCCCGCGAGTACTTCGCGCGCAACGTCTGGGCGGGCGCGAGCTTCCTGCGCCCGAGCGAAGCGCCGCTCGTCCCGGAGATCGGCGTCGATCGCATCATGTGGGGCGCCGACTACCCGCACAGCGAGGGCTCGTACCCGCACACGTCCAAGGCGCTTCGAGTCGCGTTCTCTTCCTTCGACCCCGCCGACGTGCGGGCCATGGTCGAGACCAACGCGGCGCGCTTCTACGGTTTCGACCTCGACCGGCTGCGCCCGATCGGAGGTCGCATCGGGCCGACGGTCGAGGAAGTGCGCCGTACCCTGCCCGTGGAGGATTACCCGGCCGATTCCACGTGCAACGCATTCGAGCGCGAGCTCGCGATCAAGTCGTGGTGACAGACACTCGGAAAGGCGGAACGTGATGGTCGAGATCCGGTACGGAGCCAAGCGGGAGCAGCGCAGCCGCGAGATCGAGGCGACGAGGGCCGAGATCTGGTCGCACGCGGTCACCGCGATCTGGGAGACCGATCCGGACCTCGTCGCGGCGGTGCTGCCACCCCCGTTGGCGCCGGGTCCCGAGCCGCTCGTGCGGCTCACGATCACCACGGTCGAGATCCCGGGTTTGCCGGCCTTCGGCGCAGGCTGGTTCGGCGTGCAGGCGCGTCACGGTGACCGGATCGGCGAGTACCCGCTCTTCATGCCGATGACCACGGAGCAGTCGACGATCGGCGGCCGCGAGACCTACGGCGAGCCGAAGAAGATCGGTGAGGTCTGGGCGCGCCGCGACGGCGACGACGTCGAGGCCGGTATCGCCCGCATGGGGTTCGTGGTCTGCGAGATCCGAGGGCGGGTGACGCACGCTCGGGAGCCATACGAGAAGCAGAAGACCGACTTCTGGTTCAAGCTCTCTCCGTCGGCCGAGACCGCGGGCGAGCTCGACCAAGATCCGTTGCTCGTCTATGGCGAGAAGAGCGAGAAGGCGCGGGTGCACGAGACCGTCGACGGCGAGGTGATCGTCAAGGACTCGCCGTTCGATCCGATCGCCGAGCTCGTGATCCGGCGCCTCGTCGACCTCAACTGGACGGAGCGGGCGACCGTGCAGGTGGGCAAGATCGTGGGCCCGGTGCCGCGCGCGGATCTGGCCCCCTTCGTCCACCAGCGCTACGACGACCTCTCGGTCCTCGGAGGGAAGAGCTGAGATGAGCGAGCGCTACCTCATCATCTCGGCGGACACCCATGCCGGGCTGCCGTCCGAGGAGTACCGGCCCTACCTCGACGCGCGGCACCACGAGGCGTTCGACGCGTTCCTCGCGGAGCGGCACGCGCGTCGCGACGAGATGCTGAAGATGAACTACGAGTACATCATGGGCTGGGAGACCGACAATGCCGAAGGCCTGCGCGGCGCGTTCGACCCGCAGCAGCGCGACAAGGAGCTCGATGCCGACGGCGTGGCAGCCGAGGTGATCTTTCCCGATGCCGACGCCATCACCGGGATGGCGGGTCCGCCGTTCGGTGCGGGTCTGTCGGCGGGGGAGATCACGGAGCCCGATCTCGCGTTCGCGGGCGCGCGTGCCCACAACCGCTTCCTGGTCGAGCTGTGTGGCCATCGACCCGAACGCCGTGGCGGCGTCGGGCTCGTCCCGATCACGCACGACGTCGAGCGCGCCGTGCACGAGATCGAGTGGCTCGCGCAGCAACCGGGCATCCGCGGCGTGATGGTGCCGACGATGTGGCGCGACCACCTGCCGTACAACCATCCCGCCTACGACCCGGTGTGGGCAGCGTGCCAGGCGGCGGGCCTCCCGGTGCACACCCACTCGGGTGAGGCGCCGCAGGAGGAGTACAACGACAACATCGGCATCTACCTCGCGGAGGCGGCGTGGTGGCCGGCCCGCCCCATGTGGCACCTCCTGTTCTCCGGGGCGTTCGAGCGGTTCCCGCAGCTGAAGTTCGTCGTCACCGAGTCGGCCGCCTATTGGGCCGCCGACATGATGTGGAAATGGGACCAGTACATGGGGGGCGGGCACACGACGAAGAAGCTCGCAGCCCTGCTCGCGGGCAAGATCTCACGCCTTCCCTCCGACTACTTCGGCACGAACCTCTTCATCGGTGCCTCGACGATGTCGAAGGAGGAGCTCCGCCGGCGCTACGTGATCGGTTGTGACGTGATGATGTGGGGGACTGACTACCCGCATCCCGAGGGCACCTGGCCGCACACCGTGGAACGGCTGCGCAGCGACTTCTGCGGGCTGCCCGTCGACGACACCGCCAAGCTGCTGGGCGAGACTGCGGCCCGCTGCTACGGGTTCGACCTCGACGCGCTCCGCCCGATCGCCGACCGGATCGGCCCGACTCCCGACGGCCTCGGCCAGGATCCGGCGTCGCGCAGCGATCCGGAGGAGATCCGGCGAGCTCGTTGGTGGAGGGCCGAGTACGGGCTCGACGCGTAACCGTCGCGGCATGTCGACCCGCCCGTCTCCGTTCGGAACCGAGGCGGACGACGTCTACTACGACCCGTACGACGTCGCAATCGACGCGGACCCCCATCCCGTCTGGCGCCGCCTGCGCGACGAGGCTCCGCTGTACTTCAACGAGCGCCACGGGTTCTACGCGCTGAGCAGGTACGACGACGTCCTCACGGCTTCGCTCGACTGGCAGACTTACAGCTCGGCGCGGGGCACCGTCCTCGAGCTGATCGACGCCTCGCGGCCCGGGCTCGACGCGGAACCAGGGGCCGGGCTCGGCATGATGATCTTCATGGACCCACCCGAGCACGACGCTCTGCGTCGGCTCGTCAGCCGTGCGTTCACGCCCCGACGCGTTGCCGCACTCGAGGTGCGCACTCGTGAGCTGTGCGCGGAGTTCCTCGAGCCACACGTTGGCGGAGGCACGTTCGACTTCGTCGAGGAGTTTGCCGCCAAGATCCCGACCATGCTCATCGGCGCGCTGCTCGGTGTCCCCAACGAGGATCAGGACCAGCTTCGCATCTGGGGTGACCTCCTCATGCGGTACGAGGGTGAGCGCACGAGCGCCGAGAAGCGCGACGCCATCGGCGCGTTGAGCCAGTACATGAACGCGATGGTCGACGCGCGAAGCCGCGCACCACGCGACGACATGGTGTCCGATCTCCTCACTGCGGAGATCACGCTCGACAGCGGTGCGACCCGCCGGCTCGAGCGTGACGAGGTCATGGCCTTCTTCTTCCTGCTGCAGCTCGCCGGCAGTGAGACGACCGCCCGCATGCTCGGGTGGGCGGCCGTGTTGCTCGCGCGTCACCCGGAGCAACGGGCGCGCCTCGTGGCCGGCCGCGACCTCATCCCGAACGCCGTCGAGGAGCTGTTGCGGTACGAGGCCCCCTCGCCGATCCAGGCGCGTTTCGTCACGCGTGACGCCGAGTGGTACGGCAGGACCGTTCCCGCGGCCTCGAAGATCGCGCTGCTGACCGGCAGCGCGGGGCGCGATGAGCGGCATTACCCGGAGCCCGACCGCTTCGACGTCGGGCGCCGGTTCGATCGCCAGGTGAGCTTCGGCTACGGCATCCACTTCTGCCTGGGCGCGAGCCTCGCCCGGCTCGAAGGCAAGGTGGTGCTCGACGAGATGCTGCGGCGCTTCCCGGAGTGGACCGTCGACGAGCAGGCGGTGCGGCTGGTCACGACGTCCACCGTCCGCGGCCCGAGCCACGTCCCGATCGAGGTGTGAGGAACACCGTCACCGACGAAGCCTGGGGGCGTCGAAGAAGAACTTGAACATCAGGTCGGTGGCGTCGATCTCGGTGGTGCCGTGGCCGAACGACTGCTCGAACTGGGGTACCGGCTTGCCCGGCCACGCGTGGCCACCGCCGTCGATGATGTAGAGCGTCGTGTCGGCCGCGCAGCCCTTCCACGTGCGCTTGCGGACTTCGGGTGCAACCCGTTCCTCGACATAGCTCGAGCCACAGTGGTTGTGTCTCGCCCAGAGGCGCATGGACTCGTCGACGCCGAGGGGCTTCGGCATCCCTGCAGGGATTTTGGACTTCCAGAAGTGGCTGTTCGCGATCTGAGTGGCGTTCAGCCCACCTCCGCGGTACGGCAGGATCGGGTCGCTGGTGCCGTGGAATGCCAGGATCGGCACGGGACGGCCGTTGCACGGTTCGAGGAACTCCTCTCCCGACACGGGCGCGATCGCCGTGATCCGATCGGACATACGGCAGGCCAGCAGCGACGACATCTGCGCGCCATTCGACATCCCCGTCGAGAACACCCTCGACGTGTCGATGCACAGGGTGGCTTCGAGCTCGTCGAGCAGCTGACCGATGAAGGCGACGTCGTAGTTGTCGGCGGTCGGCGCGGCCATCCAGTACGGCGTCGAGCCGTCGACCCGACCGGACGGTGCGACACCGATGAAGTCGTACTTGGGGGCCATGTCGCCGAAGCCTGTCATCGATGCGATGACCTTGTAGGTCACGGTCAAGGCGTGCAGGGCGAGGACGATCGGGTACGGCTTCCTGCCGTCGTAGGAGCCGGGGACCACCAGCTGGTAGACGCGCTCGACCCCACCCGATGTGATCGTGTGATCGGACGCACCCGGCTGTACGAGCACGGGTGCGGTGCAGCCGGGCGATGCAGACGGGCCGGGGGTGTGACCCGGTGCGCCTGTCGCCGTCGTCGGCACGCGTCGGGGGCCGCTCGACGCGGCGCCGGTCTTCTCGGTGCTCGACGAGCAGGCGCCGACGACGAGAACACCGGCGAGCAGCAGACCTGTGAGCGTCGTGCGGTAGGTGATCTGTCGGTCGCGTGCGGCGATCGCGGTTGTGTCCGTCGTCACGGCGCCGCCGTGAAGCTGATGACGCCGCCCGGCCCCGCGCCCGCGAACAGCGTGAAGCCGTAGCCCCAGAGCACCCGGCCGTCGACGATCGACGGACCGCACGCGGTCTTGTCCGGCGCCTGCAGAGTCCACAGCCTCCGGCCCGTGCGCGTGTCGAGAGCCGCCATCGTGCCTTTGTCGGTTCCGACGAAAGCGACGCCGGGTACCGCGCTGACCGGGGCGAAGACCTTGCCGGGGAACTCGTCGGCGGTCCATTCGATGGCCCCCGTCGCGGGGTCGAGCGCGAAGACCTTGGTGACATCGGTCGGTGCGTTCGTGTCCGGGTCGCCGACGTTGGACGTCGCGATGAGCTTGCCGTCCACTAACGCGGACGAACCGATCTGGCCACCGAAGAAGCTCCCCGGCGTCAGCTGGGTCTCCCACACGACCTTGCCGGTCGTCCGGTCGAGGGCATGGAAGGTACCGCCTTTGTCACCCGCGCCGACGAGGTCACGGCCGTTTGACGTCCACAGGTTGGGTGACGCGCCGACGTCGGCGTCCTTGCCCTTGGGGTGCGCCGCGCTGAACACGTCGGGGTAGGTGAACTGCTTCGACCACTTGAGCGTGCCGGTCTTGTAGTCGATCGCAAGCAGGGAATCGGTGAGCGGCGCGGTCGGCTCGGACAGGGTCTGCCCGGTGCCCACGTAGAGCAGCCCGCGCTTCACGTCGACCGCCGGTGTGGACCAGATGCCGGCGCCCGCGCCGGCGGTGGCGTCGTTCGGCGTCGTGAAGAACTTCCACCTCTGTTTGCCTGTGGCGGCGTCGTAGGCGCCGATCGATCCGCGGAACGTGTATTGGGCCTTGTTCACCATGTTCTCGAAGCTGGCGGTGCCTTGGAGCACGAGACCGCCGACGACGACCGGCGACGCGTTGATCTGCGCCTGCGGGTGGTCATCGGTGGTGGCCTGCCATTGCAGCGCACCGGTGCCGCGGTCGAACCGGTAAAGCGTGTGGCCGTTCGCGATGTACACCGCGTCGCCGTCGACGGCAGGCGCGTCGACGATGAAGCCACCGGGCACCTTGGCGTTCCAAACCTCATGGCCGGTGTCGGCTTCGAGCGCCCAGAGCGTGCCCTTCCAGTCACCGAAGTACGCGATACCCCCGGCCACGGTCGGAGTGCCGGTCACGCCGACCAGCCCGTCCTTCGACCAACTCTTGGTCAGCTTTGTCACCGTGGTCGCGGTGATCTGGGTCTCATTCGGGTTCAGCCTCGTGTTCGAAAGGTCATGGCCGTAGACGGGCCAGGTCGTGCCGCGACCCGAGTCAGCCTTCGATCCTCGTAGAACGGTGGTGGCCGCCGATTCGCGCGTTTCGCCGTTGGAGCTGCACGCACCTGCGACGACGGTGCAAAGGAGAGCCATCGCGGCGCGGCGTACGGCGATCTTCGAGGCCATAGCCTGCATGAGACCACGCTGTCGCCGCGCGGTGCCGCCTGCTTGCTGAACGAATGTTCAGTCGGGCGCGGTGACGGAGATGGGTGTCGCCTGCGCGGGTAGGCGGACGACGAAGGTCGCACCCGCTCCCGGCGCGTCGTCGACGCAGATCGAGCCGTGGTGGGCGGCCACGATCGTCGACGCGATCGATAGGCCCAGCCCAGCCCCGCCGCGTGCCCGGGATCGAGCGCCCTCGAGGGTGGTGAACCGTTCGAAGATGCGCTCCCGGTCCGCGACCGCGATTCCCGGTCCGTCATCGCTTACGGTGAACTCGACGATGCCGTTGAGCTGGCGGATCGAGAACGTCACTGTGCTCCTCGCGTACCGCGCCGCGTTCGTCGCCAGGTTCTCCACCAGGCGGCCGAGGTCGGTGTCACGACCCGCGACTTGCCCCCCCGAGACTTTCGAGGTGTCGATGCGAAGGTTCGTCGTGTGCTCGAGTTGGCGGGCCTGACCCAGTACCAGGTCGTCGAGATCCACGGAGCCGACCGATGCGTCGGGCACCGATCCGTCCGCCTTGGCGAGCACCAGGAGGTCGTCGACCAGATCCTGCAGCGCGCCCAACCGTGCCAGGGCCTCGGCTCGAACCGGGACCACCGTGACCGGGTCGGCGGGCTCGCTCTCGAGCAGCGCGCGCACCCCGGCAATCGGTGTGCGCAGCTCATGACTGGCGTCGGCGACGAACTGGCGCTCGCGAGTGAGAGCTCGCTCGAGTCGCGCGAGCAGCTCGTTCAACGTGTCCGCCAACCGGTCGAGCTCGTCGCCGGTGCCGGGCCGGTCGAGCCGCCGCCGGAGATCCCGTTCGCTGATCGAGCCCACGGTCCGGCGCATGACGTCGACTGGCCTCAGCGCGCGGCCGACGACGATCCAGATGACCCATCCCAGCAGCACGCTCCCGGCGGCGACCATCATCACCAGCAAGCGGAAGAGCGAGGCGCGCATGTCCGAGACGCTGTCCGCCGACCGGGCCACGACCAAGGTCACCCTCGAGCTCGTGGGCGCCGGCCGGGCGAGAACCCGCAGTTCGCCCAGGGTACGGTCGTGCCGGTTGACGAGCCCCCCGGCGGACCGGCCGGGTCGCGCCAACGCCGGCAAGCCTTGTGCAGCGGTGCTCGCACCGAGCACTCGGCCGTCGGCCGCCACGAACTGGACGTAGAGGTCGGTCGGACCCTCGCCCATGGGCAGACCAGTGCCCCGCTTCATCGAGCGCTCGATGAAGTCGGTGTTCGCGGTGAGCGTGGAGTCGATCTGCCGCACCATCTTCCGCTCGACCACACCGACGACGACACGCGCCGCGCCACAGGAAGCCGCCACGACAACCACCAGCGCGCCCGCCGTGATCCGCAGTCGCAGCGACGGGCAACGGCGGAGTCCGCCCGCCATCAGTCGGCCTCCTCGACACGAAGTCGGTACCCACGGCCGCGCACCGTCTCGATGCTGCGCCGGCCGAACGGCTCGTCCAGCTTCCGGCGGAGGTGGCCCACGTATACCTCCACGATGTTCGGGTCTCCGTCGAACGCCGATCCCCACACGGCATCGAGGAGCTCACCTTTGCCGACGGCTTGACCCGCGTGGTCGAGGAAATAGGCGAGGACCTCCATCTCGCGGGCGGTCAGATCGACCGCGCACCCGCCGCGGATGCAGCGCCGGCGCAGCGGGTCAAGGCGAAGATCGCCGACCGCCGGCCACTCCACCCGCCGTTGCGGCCGTCGCAGCAGTGCCCGCAACCGAGCCTGCAGGACGACCATCGAGAACGGTTTGGAGAGGAAGTCGTCGGCCCCGGTGTCGAACCCCTCCGCCTCGCCGTACTCACCGGACTTCGCCGTGAGCATGAGGATGGGTGTCCAGTCGTCATCCGCGCGGAGCGACCGACAGACGCGGTAGCCGTTCATCGATGGCAGCATGATGTCGAGCACGATGACGTCGAAATGCTCGGCCCTTGCCCGCGCCAGGCCGGCAGCGCCATCGGGCACGATCTCGACGTCGAACCCGTCCGCGGACAGACAGCGCTTGACGCCCGCCGCGACGGTCGCCTCGTCCTCGACCATGAGCACTCGCACCCGAAAACGATCTCACGCGCGTCCCTGAGCGCGCAGGTGCATCAAGTGGTAGACCTGCCACCGCTCGAGCAGGGGGCCACGGGCAAAGGGGAGAAGACAGTGCGGAGAGTCTGGGCATCCACGTTCGTTTCGCTCGTCGTTGCCGGAGGCCTGGCGTTCATGCCGGGCGCCGCGGTGGCATCGAGCACCGTCGTCGTGAAGGGAAGCGACGTCGGCACACCGCCCGGACAGCACTGGGCGTTGACCAGTCAGACCGGCTCGTACACCACGGGCTTCGTCACCGGCCCCGGCACCCCTCCGCTGGGCACGGGAAGCTTGCGGCTAACCGTCTCGGGCACGGCGAGCCACATCGCGCTCTACAACTACGACGACGGCCTCTTCTTCCCCGCGCCCGACGTGAAGCTGGCCGACATCGATGCGATCGGTTACTCGACCTACCGCGATGGCGCATCGGTGACCCCGAACATCGTGCCCTCGTACAACATCGAGATCGATCCTGACGGGCCGTCGGGCAACGCGTCGCCCGACTATGCGTCTCTGGTCTGGGACCCCTCCTACAACGGTGGGGGGGTGCTCGACAACACCTGGCAGACCTGGGACGCGTACAACGGCGGCGCGGGGGTGTGGATCTCCACCCGGACCATCCCCGGCGTCTGCGCCTTCAGCTGCCCCGTTGCCTGGAGCACGATCGTCGCGGCCAACCCCAACGCCACCATCAAGTACGGGTTCGGGCCGAACCTGGGGTCGGGCTACAGCGGCGTCCTGACCAACGTCGACAACGTGCAGCTCGGCGTGAGCGGCAACACGACGACCTATGACTTCGAGCCCGCGGCCTGCACCACGAACTGCTACGTCGACGCCGCCCACGGCGACGACAACAACGGCGGCAGCGCCCCGAGCGACGCCAAGAAGACCATCCAGGCGGGGATCAGCGCGGTCTCGCCGAGCGGCACGGTGCACCTCGCGGCGGGGACCTACACCGAGAACGTCGTGGTGAACAAGGCGGTCACGATCAGCGGCGCCGGCGCGGCCACGACCAAGGTTCGCCCCGCGGTCTCCGCTCCCAACCCGTGTGCAGGCTCGTCGCTGTGCGGCGGGGCCGCCAGCAGCGTCTTCCTGGCGGAGTCGGCCAACGTCACGATCACGGGGCTCGCAGTCAACGGCGACAACCCGAGCTTGACCTCGGGCGTGGTGGTGGGCGGGGTCGACATCGACGCCCGCAACGGGATCATCACCAACAACCAGCTCGGCGGCACCTTCGACAACCTGGTTGTCCACGACGTGAACGTGAACAGCGTCTTCCTCCGTGGCATCTACGCGAGCAACGGCGGCACGTTCGACTTCAACCACAACAAGGTCACAAACGTGCGGGGCGACTCGGGCTCGATCGGCATCTTCAACTTCGGCGGGTCGGGCAACATGTCGAGCAACACCGTGTGGCTCACCAACGACGCCATTTCGTCGAACCACTCGTCCGGCGTGACCTTCCTCAACAACGTCATCACCCAGTCGGCCAGTGGCGTGCACACCGACAACGCGGGTGACGGCGGAGGCACCGGCGACGTCATCCAGGGCAACAGCGTGTCCAACTGCCTCCCCGACGGCTACGGCACCTGGGTGTTCGTTCCCTACATCGCGCCCACGGTCGACAACAACACGATCACGGGATGCGCGGTGGGCCTCGCCGACTTCGGCGACGGCGGGAATGCGGTCACCACTGCGTTCACCAACAACACCGTCGACGCGCTGCACGCATCCGGGAGCACGGGCGCCTTCGTCACCACCGACCAGCTCGGCTTCGCCGAAGCCGACGTCAAGGCCACCTTCACGAGCAACAAGCTGCAGAACGCGGACACCGGCCTCGAGGTCGACGAGACCAACGGCAAGGTGGCTACCGTGGCGCTGGCCTCGAACCAGATCACCGGCAACTTTGTCGGAGTCAACAACACGGGCTCGACGAGCGTCGACGCCCGCAAGAACTGGTGGGGGAACGCCAGCGGGCCCTCGGGCTGGTCGATCGGGTCGGGCGACCAGGTGTCGGCCAACGTGCAGTTCTTCCCCTGGAGCACCAACGCGGCATCGACGACGTTCCAGGCCTGCACGATCACCGGCACCAACGCACCCGAGACGCTCAACGGCACCAACGGGAGCGACATCATCTGCGGCAAGGGCGGCAACGACACCATCAACGGCCTGGACGGCAACGACCTGTTGATCGGCGATGGCGGCGACGACACCCTCGTCGGCGGTCAGGGCAACGACGCCATCCTCGGCACGAGCGGCAACGACACCCTGAAGGGTGGCGCGGGCCTCGACTCCCTCCAGGGCGGAGACGGCACCGACACCTGCTCCGATCCCAACCCGTTCCACTTCGCGACGTGCGAGTCGGGGCCATAGCCACGCGGCGCTGAGGCGGCCCGTTCAAGCAGCGCGCGGAGGCGGCCCGAGCTGCGATCGGGGCGCTCGGAGCCGGACGACGTCGTCCTCGAACGCCTCCACGAGCTCCCAGGGCGCGTAGCGCGCCCGACGCTCGAGCGCGCCGAAGATCCGCACGAGGAGCCACGGGCCGGCGACGTTCTTGCGCCCGAAGCCGAGCCGGGTGCCGACGGCCGAGTGGCCCACGACCAGGCCCTCGACGCGCAGGGCGGCGCCGAAGGGCAACAACATCGGGCCGTCCTGCACGAGGCGCACGTCGTCGACCGAGCCGAGCTCCACGCCGTCGGCGTCGACGACGACCGAGTGGAGCAGCTCACTCAGCCGCATGGCCGCTTCCCGGGATGTGGGCGATGACGTGGTCGCGGAACCATCGCTCAGCCGATGCGGTGCCGACCTCGTCGCGGTTGCCCGCGAGCGTGATGTGGTTGCCGATGTCCTGCACCAGGTTGAACGCGATGCGCGCCGGGTCGCGCTCGCCCGGGGACACGATTGCGTGCACGAAGCGCATCCATCCGCCGAAGGTGTCGCGCCTGAAACGGTTCGCCAGCGCGCCGGGGCCCGAGAGGATCGCGGCTACGTAGAGCCGGCCTTCGTCCTCGGTGTAGTCAAGCTCGAGGTCGTCGACCATCCCGGCCATGCGGCCGTCGCGATCGACGAGCTGACGGTCGAGCAGGTGCAGGCCGGCCCACAGGTGCCGAGCCTCCATCACGCCCCTCCCTTCGTGATGATCATGAGCGGGATGGTGGCCAACGAGACCAGCACCAGGATCACCAGGTAGATCGTCGCCAGGGTGTTCAGCACCGGGCCGTTCGTCTTGTCTCCCATGTACTCGCGGTCGTTGGCGACGACGAGGATGGGGAAGTAGGTGAGCGGGAGGGCGGCGGCGGACAGCACGATCGAGTACTCCGTCACCTTCACGGGGTCGACGCCGGTCATGACCACCAGCGCGCCGAGCAGCAGCGCGACGAGCACGACGAGGTGGAACCGCGACGCGTCACGCGGGCGCACGTACTTGCCCCACTGCCACCCCAGGTACTGGGCCACGCAGTAGCCCGCCGACAACGCGGTCTCGAGCGCGGCGCCGAAGGTGGCGGCGAAGATCCCGACGATGAGGCAGGCAAGCCCGAGCTTGCCGATGACGATGCTGACCGGGAGCGCGACCTGGGGCAGCGTGTCGACCGTGATCATCTGGGGCGCGAAGACAAGCGCGGTGAGGGCCATGATCGACAGGGACAGCAGCCCGCCGAGGGGGAAGCCGATGTAGACGTTGGCTCGGTTGACCGCCAGGTCGGACTCGGTCCAGTGCTCCTCGACCGCGCCGGAGGAGAAGAAGAAGACCTCGTACGGGGTCATGGCCGCGCCGAACAGGGCGATGCCGAAGTAGGCGTAGGTGAAGGGCGTCTCTTCTTTGGGGACCGAGGGGTGCGCGGCCTGGGAGAACAGGTGTCCCCAGTCGGGCCCCAGCTTCACGAGCGCGACGAGGAAGGCCAGGAGGGCCAGGCCCAGCAGCCCGAAGATTCGCTCCATCCACTCGAACGGCAGTCGCCAGATCACCACCCAGATCACCACTGCGGCGAGCGGCACCATGAGGAGGTAGTGGACGCTGGCGGCCATCGAGAGCGCGATGGCGACCCCCGCGATCTCCGCCGCGAGGGTCAGGAGGTTGATGAAGGACGAAGCGAGCAGGTTGGCGAGACCGAAGCCGGGACCGAGCCGCTCGCGCACGAGGTTGAACACCGGCCGTCCCGCCACCGCCGCCACCCGCCCGCTCATCTCCGCATAGACGATGATGCCGATCACGCCGACCACGACCACCCAGGCCAGACCGAGCCCGAAGCGGGCACCGGTCGCGCCGTTCGCCACCATGTCGCCGATGTCGACGAAGCCGCCGATGGCCGTGAGGATGCCGAGCGTGATCTGGGCGACCTTCTTCACCGGTGCTGCTCCTGGAAGCGCTGCAGCTTGCGGACGTCGTCCGCCAGCGGCGCGGCCGTCTTCGCCAGGTCCGGGAGCTCGCCCCGCCGCACCGCGACCCGTACGTCGCGGACGTGCTCGAGGGCGTCGCTCAGCACCTGGTCGAGCTCGCGGGCGAGGCCGTCGGCTCGCTCGTCCGGGGGCTGGATCGAGTCGAACGTCCCCTGCACGCCGCTGATCGAGGCTTCGGCGTCGGAGATCAGGACCGAGAGGTAGGGCCCGAAGGCGCGGTCGCGGCTGCCCGCCCGTGCCGCGAGCCGCACCGTGGCCACGCTGGATAATGCGCTCTTGGCCGTGGTGACGGCCTTCCCCCGGTACTTGTCGAACGTGCGCGCCGGTCCCACGGGGTGCGGCACGAGTCGTGTCGCGAGGACGAGGAGCAGCGCAACGGTGGCGACGATCGCGACAGCACCGCGGACCGGGTGACGGGTCACGGGTCGACCTCGTGCTCAGACGACGCGCGGGTGGCCGGCGGTGGGCGCTTCCTGGAAGTCCGGTCGGGCGAGAGTCGGCATCGAATGGCCGGACCCCTTCCCCATTGATCTCCCTGACATTCATCAGGAGCTGAGGCTTCGGCGACCGCGCCGGTCGCCGCGGGCCTCGACGGCTCAGGGCTCGACCAGGACGGCGTCGCCGGGTGCGACCGTGCCCCCTTCGAGCACCCAGGCGTACGCGCGGCTCGTGCCCGGGTGAAGGTTGTGGTCGATGCGCCGGAACTTGCCGTCGGAGAACCAGCGCGCGTTCTTCGCACAGGGGGTGGCGAACGCGGACACCTCGACCAGTGCCGCGCCGATCGTCAAACGCACTCCGGGCCGGATCGTGGCCCAATCGATGCCGGAGACCGTCAGGTTCTCGCCGGCCGCTCCGGGAAAGAGCATGTGACCCTCGGCGTCGAGCGCGTCGATCACGTCACGCGACCAGATGCAGAGGGCCTGCCATGGGCGGCCGTGGTGGCGTCGCTCGGCTTGGTGATCGCCGGCCACGCCCCTGCGACCGATCGTGGCCGACGCCAACGCGGTCTTGGGCACGCCCCCGCTCGACGAGTTGATCTGCACGAGCGTTCCCTGCTGGCTCGGCGCGCCGGCGCCGAGCGCGTGCAGCCCGCGGCCCACGTCGCGCAGGTGGTGCGTCGCGTCATGCACCGCATGACCGATGATCCACCCGGCGTCGACCGTGTCGTCGCCGAGGGTGATCGGGCGAGACCGGTCACCGTCGCTCATGCGAGCGCCCTTCGCGTTCAGCCGTGCGACGTTCTTGTCGAGCTCCCGGATCGCGTGCTCGAGGGTCGCCGGCACCGTCGGTTCGGGTGTCTCGGGCGGCGGTGGCTCGAGCACCGGGTGGTCCTCGGTCAGCGCGAGGTGCAGGAGGTAACCCATCACGCCGGTGACGTCGCGTGAGTGGCTCGCGTACTCGAGTGCGGACCACACTCCGGAAGCGGGCCGCGTGGTCAGGACCGACTCGCCGATGCCCTCGGTGGTGTGCCGCCACATCGGGGCGAGCGCGCGCACCGTGCCGAGCAGATCCTCGTGGCTGTAGTCAGCGGCGTCGAACCCGCACCCGTCGCACGTCTCGTTCGGCACCGGACGAGTCTGCCCTACTCGCCGGTGGACGGATCCGCGAACATCACCAGCGCTCCGTTGCAGTCGTTGATCATGAACGCACGCATGCCCCACTCCATCGTTCCCGGTGGTTGCACGATCTCGACGCCCTGCGCCTTCACGTCGTCGTAGTACTCGTCGAGCTGGGTCACGTACACGGTCATGTACGACGTCCGGGGCTCGGTGGGGTCGGCTCGCGAGAAGTGGAACGTCGAGTTGCCGGCGACGATCGAGCCGTGCACAACGGGGTCGCCCCACGCGAACTCGACCTGCAGGCCCAGCTTGTCCTGGTACCAGAGCAGCGTGGCCAGCACGTCGTCCACGAAGATGATGCTGGACGCGCTCCGGACCCGCTCGGCGTTGCGGGCCCTGGACTCGAACACGGGGGCGGTGGCCATGGCGAACCTCCTTGCGTAGCCTTCGTCGATGACCGTAATGGCGTGTCTCGCCGGTAGATACCGGGAATCGGCCAGGGAGTGTCCGTAGTCGGACAGATCCCTCCGGCGATCGCGGCAGCGTTGCCCGCGCCCGCCCCCGACGCGCCCCGCGCCGTGTTCGTGCGCGCCTTCGAGTATCCGCAGGGCTACCCGGGCCACACCCACCGACATCGCCTGGCCCAGGTCGTCTATCCGGTGCGGGGCGTCGTGTCCGTCGAGGCGTCCACCGGCACCTCGGTGTTGACCAGGCTCACCGCCCTCGCGATCCCACCGTGGCTCGACCATCGGGTGGCAGCCCACGGCAACGCCTCGTTGCGGAGCGTGTTCGTCGACCCCGACCGACATCCCACGCTCGTCACCGACCTCGTGACGCTCCACGTGAGCGAGCTGCTCCACGAGCTGATTCGCGAGGCCGGCCGACACTACACGGACTTCGACGACGATGGCGGCGTGGGCGCCGCGGTGGTCAGCCTCATCGTTCAACTGCTGCCGAGCATGCCGACGTCGGACACATCGGTGTGGCTCCCGCAGATCGAGCATCCGTTGTTGCGCGGCGTTGCCGACGCGCTCGACCTCGACCCTGCAGACCCCACTGCCGCGGAGGAATGGGCGCGCCGTCTCGCGCTCAGCACCCGCCACTTCAGCCGGCTGTTCAAGCAGGAGACCGGCGTGACCTTCTCGACGTGGCGGTCGCTGCACCACGTCAAGCACGCGCTCGTCCTGCTCGCGAGCGGGCACTCGGTCACGCGCGTGGCCATGGACCTCGGTTACGGGTCGACGAGCGCGTTCATCGAGATGTTCAAGCGCTGTACCGGCAGAACGCCGGGCGCGTCGCTCGCCCGCGAGCTCTGAGCAGACGGGAGCCCAGAGAAGACCAAGCGCGCCCTGAGCCTGGTCTGAGGAATCACCTCGATCATGGAAGACGAGGCGCCACCCCCCGTGGCGGACCCGTGAAGGGAGACCGATGGAGACGAAACCGACGACGACCGAGGCGGTCCCTAGGAAGCGCCGGCCGAAGGCGCATCCGGCCCGCCGGGCGCGTCTCGCGGCCGGTTCGGCGAGCGCGGCCGGCATGCTGGCGCTCACCGGCTGGATGGCGGCCGGCGCGCACGCGAACACGACTGCCGCGACCGCCAACCGCGCGGCCGCGGTCACGACCACGCAGGCCGCCGGCTCGGGCACTGCATCTTCGGCCAGCACTGTCTCTTCAGCCGGGGCGCAATCGAGCTACCGCAGCGCGCAGGCGGCCACCCCGACCTCCCAAGTCACGACGTCGAGCCATGGCAGCTGAGCTTCGCTTCCGAGCCATGGGCAGCGATGCCCACGTGATCGTAGTGGGTGGAGTCCCGGCTCTCGTCGAGGGGGCGCGTCGCCGAATCGACGATCTCGAGCGGCGGTGGAGCCGCTTCCTTCCCGACAGCGAGGTCACCGAGCTCACCCGGCGCACGGGGACGCCTGTCGCGGTGTCGGAGGAGACCGTGCTGCTCGTCGAGCGGGCCATCGAGGCGTGGCGGCTCACGGGGGAGCTTCGATCCCACCGTGCTGGGTGACGTCATCCGCGCCGGCTACGACCGGCCGTTCGACGACGTCGGTCCGAGCCCTGCGCCGGGCCGCAGCCCGCTGCTGCTCGGCTGCACCGACATCGAGGTCGACGGGCGGGAGGTCCGTCTCCCTGCCGGCACCGGCTTCGATCCGGGTGGCATCGGCAAGGGCCTGGCCGCGGACATGGTGGTCGCCGAGACGATGGCGGCCGGCGCGGCGCGCGTGTGCCTGAACCTCGGTGGCGATCTGAGAGTCACCGGCCTGGATCCCACCGACGCGGCCTGGACGGTGGCCGTCGAGTATCCCCTGGCGGCGAGGCCCCTGGCGTACGTCGGCCTGCGCGACGGTGCGGTCGCGACCTCGACGACGCTCCGGCGCCGCTGGCAGGTCGACGGCCGGCTCCGTCATCACCTCATCGACCCCTTCACGGGGCTCAGCTCCGACAGCGACCTGACGCTCGTGACCGTCGTGGCCGGCTCGGCCTGGACCGCGGAGGTGCTCGCGAAGGCCGTGCTGCTGCGCGGCTCGACGCATCCGTTCGACCTGATCGACGGCATCGGCGCGGAGGCGCTCATCGTGGACGACGCCGGTTACGTGCGCGCGTCCGCGGGGCTGGCCACGTATCTGGGTGGTGCGCGGTTGGTCGACCGCGTTCCGGTCAGCCCGGCGGTCGCGGGCCTCATGAGCGGAGCAAGACGGTGAAGAGCCAGCTGTTGTGGTACACCGCTCGGTCGAGTGGCATCGTGGCCTGGGCGCTCGTCAATGCGGGCGTCCTGTGGGGATTGGTGCTGAGCACCAAGCTGCTCGGCAAGCGGCCTCGACCCAACTGGGTGCTCGACCTGCACCGCTTCCTCGGTGGGGCGGCGGTGGTGTTCACCGGGATCCACGTCGCGTCCATCGGCTCGACAGCTACGTGCACTTCGGTCTCGTCGACGTGCTCGTGCCGCTCGCGAGCAGCTCGCACCCGGTGGCCGTGGCGTGGGGAATCGTGGCGCTCTATCTCGTCCTCGCGGTCGAGGTCACGTCCCTCCGCGCAAGCAGCTCTCGAAGCGCCTGCGGCGCGCCACGCACTTCGCGAGCTTTCCGCTCTTCGCGCTCGCGACGACGCACGCGCTCTCGGCCGGGACCGACCGCGCCGCGCTCTTGATGCGCTACGGCGCCGCGCTGACCACCGTCTCGGTCGTGCTGCTCACTGCCGCCCGGGTCGTGGGCGGCCGCCGGCGGAAGCCGGTCGACCTCGGCGGCATGCCCCGCCTTGCCCCGCTTCGAGCCACCGCGCCGCGACCTCAACGCGCCGAGATCGAGTACACGGTTCCCGTCGCCCAGTCTCCGACGAGCAGCGCTCCCGATGGGCCGAGAAGCACGGGTACGGGGCTCTTCATCCCCGTCAGGAACGGCGCGACAGATCCCTTGTAGGCGGAGCCGCTCCGGTGGAGCGCGACGCGTTGGACTTTGCCCTTGGCCCATTCCGCTACGAGTGCCGACCTCCCCGCGGTACGGCCGAGCCGGCCGGTCACGATCGCCAGGCCGCTGACGGCGGCGTGCTTGTCGAGCACTGCCGTCGGGTGCGGCGCATCCGTGCACGCGGCGCCTCCCTGTCCGTAGCAGGAGGGGAAGCCCCAGGCCTGCCCTCGGCGGACGACGGCGAGCCAGTCGCCGGGCGTTCGGGCGCCGAGGTCGTCGCGCTGGTTCATCGTCACGAAGAGGTCGCTCGTGCCCGGGTAGTAGGCGAGCCCGATCGGCGCACGGATGCCGCTCGCGTCGACCCGGAGGTCGCTCCCGTCCGGAAGGAAGGAGACCACCGACGCCGCCCACGTCGACGCGGGGGTGCAGTGGTCGCACGGCGCGGAGATCCCCATCCGCATGCGCCCGTCAGGCGCGAGGACGATGCCGTTGTTCTGTCCGGTCCCGGCGGGGAGCGTGAGGATGGTGCGTCGCGTCGCGAACGTGCTTCCGTCGAAATCGCTGTACGCGTCGACCCGTCCGGCCGAGGCGACGTACAGCGACTCGTGGTACCAGAGGAGCCCCAGCGGCGTGTGCAGCCCCGCCACGACCTTGACCGCTCGGGCGCCGGGCCGCGCCGCGACGAACACGCCGTCGTTGCCCTTGTCCGTGTAATCGGCGGTCGCGGCCCAGATCCGGCCCTGTGGATCGAGCGCGAGAGCGGCGACGCTCGGCACTCCCCGCGTGTACGCGCTCGCCTTCAGCCCCGCGAGCCCGCGCAACCCCGCGCCGACAGGTACCAATCCGTCGCCCGATGCCGCCGCGGGTGAGTGTGAGGTGCCGCCGCAGCTCACGGCGATGAGGCCGACGGCCACCAGCGCGGCGATGAGACGAGCCCGCGCCAACCCGCCGGTCGGCGCGGGCTCGGTTCGGACGCCCGTCACACGGGAGCGTAAGACGACGACGACGCGCCGCCGTTCTGCTGTCCTCCCATGTTCGGGCAGTTGGGGTTGCCGCCCGGCCCGCGGGAGTTGCCGTTGCCCGGTTGGTTGGGGGTGGGAGCCGGGGCTGTCGCCGGTGGTTGGGTCGTGGACGGTGTGTTCGACTGCGCCGCCGCGGCGGCCGCGGCCGACAGGCCGTAGGCACCCACTCCAAGTGTGCCGGCGATGCCGGCGATCACCGCCCATCGGCGCAGAGGGCTGGGTCTGGAGTGCTCGGGCAAGATGGCCTCCTCGTGACGCTGTCGATGTGGAGAGTCGAGTTGGCGGCGCACCGCCGGCCTGAGCTTCGCGGGTCCACCTTGGGGCACCCTGCCCGCGACCCCAGAGCTTCCTGTGAGCGCACGATCCGACGCCGGGTGCCGCGGTCTACGGTGCCCTCGCGCACTGACTTTCCGAGTCGAGGGGTGACGATGAACGAGATGCATCTCGAGTTCTTGGCCAGCCCGGAGTGGGCGAAGATGCTCGAGACCGACCTGCTGCCATGGCTCCTCGAGGTGGCGGACCTCGGCGACGACGTCCTGGAGGTCGGTCCGGGCCCGGGTCTGACGACCGACCTGCTCCGGCAGCGGACGCGGAAGCTCACCGCGCTGGAGCTCGACCCCGAGCTCTCGGCCGCGCTCGCCGCCCGGCTGGCCGGCACCAACGTCGAGGTGATCCACGCCGACGCCACCGAGTCGGGCCTCGCCTCGAACCGGTTCTCCGCGGCCACGTGCTTCTCGATGCTCCATCACGTGCCGTCGCCTGAGCTCCAGGACCGGCTGTTCGCCGAGCTCCACCGGATGCTCCGTCCCTCGGGAGCCTTCGTCGCCACGGACTCCGTCGACTCCGAGCCGATCCGCATGTTCCACGTCGACGACGTCTTCGTACCCGTCGACCCCGACACCCTCGGCTCCCGACTCGAGGCCGTCGGCTTCACCGACGTGGGCATCGAGGTCGCCGACTATCAGGTCCGTTTCAACGCCACCAAGCCCTGATCACCTCTCCTTCTTGTCGCGCTCAACCACCGTCACGGTGGTCGAGCGCGACGAGAAGCCGACGTCGTTCAGCCGCGTGACGGCTCACCGCGGGTCGGCGCGGTCGAGGTTCCAGTGGCGGCCCACCGCCGTGATCCACTGGCCGTCGTCACGGGGCATCAGGGCAAAACGGCTGATCGTCCGCTGGCCACCCTCGTGGTCGCCGTACAAGAGATCGACGGTGATGGGCCCCCGTTCGTCGACCGCGTCGCGGATGGTGTCGAAGAGGGGATCGGCGCGGTCGCGGAGGGCACCCTGCCAGAAGCCGAGATCGCCGGCCGGGACGTAGAGGTCGCGAGTCAGGCGCCGGAAGGCACCGGGCTCGCCGTGTGGGCGCTCGCCCGTCGCTCGCCCGGGGAAGAGGTCCCAGCGGTCCAACACCGCCAGACCGCTGCCCACATTTCTCAGCGCGATCGCGATGTAGATCGATTCCTCGGTGACCTCGACGACAGCCCGGCCACCGTCGACCCTGATCCAGTGGTCGTCGACGAAGCCGACCTTCTCGGGCGGGTCCTGCATCCGGGACGGGACCAGCACGGGCCGGATCCCGGCCAACAACGCCCGCTCCGTCGCGCGGGCAGCGCGGTGCGCCGTACGGACCGAAGCGAATGTCGCGGCCGCCAGCACGAGCGTCCCGCCCGCGGTCGACAGCGCGGAGATCGTGGTCCAGTCGGCCATCGGCCGATACTACGAGCGAGCGCAGCGGGCGGCCCGGAGGACCCACCTCCTGGCCTGTAGCATCGGGAGTTCGAGAAAGGCGAACCGATGCGAGTTGCAGCGCCGCTTTCCGTTCGAGCCCGTCACCTGCGGTTCCCGCGGACGTCCGTCGGCCGCCTCGTCCCCGTCATCGTGGGCGTCGCGCTCGCGGGGAGTGCGTTGACCGGCTGTGACCCGCCGCCTCATTCCGTCCCCGTGATCACCGGGCTGAGCTTCCCGAGCGGCTTCTTCGTCACCCCCGACAACACCAAGATCTGGTACTCCGAGCGCTTCAACGGCGAGATCCATCGCCGCAACCTTCAGACGAACAACGACGTGGTCGTGTTCACCGTGCCCAACGTCGTGACCGCCGGCGAGCAAGGGCTGCTCGGCGTGGCGCTGCACCCGAACTACCCCGCGTCGCCCTATCTGTACGCGTACGCCACCCGTCAGGTGGGAGGGGTCGCGCGCAACCAGGTCCTCAAGATCACGATCTCGAATGGTGTCGGCGTCGCCAGCCAGGTCATCTTCGACGCGAGCGCCGGCAGCTTCCACAACGGCGGGCGGATCCACTTCGGTCCCGACGGGATGCTGTACATCGTCGTCGGTGAGAACACCGTGCCGGCGAACGCCCAGGACCTGAGCGCCACGAACAAGGCCGGCAAGATCCACCGGATCACGCCCGACGGCGCCGTGCCGGCCGACAACCCCATCGCGGGCAACACCATCTGGGCCTACGGGATCCGCAACTCGTTCGGCTTCGGCTTCGACCCGACGAACGACCAGCTGTGGGCGAACGACAACGGGCCCGAGTGCAACGACGAGGTCGACCGCATCGTCAAGGGCGGCAACTACGCGTGGGGTCCCCACGAGACGTGCTCGGGCCCCCTCGCCGCGCCCGACAACACGAACCAGGACGGCCCGTTGCCGCAAAGGAAGCCGAAGCACTTCTACGCGTCCACCATCGGCATCACCGGGCTCGGCTTCTGCTCGAGCTGTGGCGCCGGCTCACTCGTCGAGGGCGCGCTGCTGATCAGCTCGTACAACAACGGCCAGATCCACCGTCTCACCCTCAACGCGGGGCGCACCGGGGTCGTGGGCGACGACCTCCTGTTCGACCACACCTCGAACGTCCTCGCGCTCGAGACCCGGGCGGGTCAACCCGTGTACTTCAGCGACCCGAGCGCCATCTACCGGCTCGAAATCTGACGGCTGGACGCCGTCGGTCGACCGCGGTCAGGCGGGAGGCAGGCCCTGGTGCTTGTCGAGCATGTCCGCCATCACTGCGCGGATGAACTCGTCGGCCTCGTCGGTCATCCCGCCCTCGACGCCGCCGTAGATCGAAGCGCTCTTCGGCGCGTCGGCGCGGTGCTCGATCGCATACGGAACAGCCTCGGCCAGGTCGTCGGCGAACCGCTCGGCGACACCGGGTTGGGTCTGGGGGCGGGTCACGGCCATGTGGATGCAGTTCGGGTACTGCTGTCCGTTGAACCGCCACCCGCGTAGCCGCATGAAGTCGTTCACGTGGTAGATGTCGAACTCGTCGGACGTGAACGAGAAGCAGAAGGTCGGCTCGCCCATCAGCCGCAGTTCGGGATGGGCCTTGACTGCGTCCTGCATCGCGAACGACGTCTCGAAGATGGCCTTCGCGTAACCGAGGTACCCCTCGCGCCCGAGGCTCGTCATCCCCGCCCAGGTCGCGGCGAGCAGTCCGCCCGACCGGCTGCCGGCGATGCCCGGCGAGCAGTACTTGCCGCCACTCCAGTCGGTGAGGAAGAAGTACTGGTCGCGCCGCAGGTCGATGTCGCGGAACGCCAGCACCGAGGTGCCCTTGAACCCGTACGCGTACTTGTGGGTGTCGGCTGAGATCGTCGTCACGCCCGGCACCCGGAAGTCGAAGAGCGGGATGTCGTACCCGAGCTCCTGGCCCCACGGGAGGATGAACCCGCCGAGGCAGCCGTCGACGTGGAGGCCGAAGCCTCGCTCGAGGGCCAGCCGGCCCATCTCCTCGATGGGGTCGATGGTGCCGTAGCCGTAGTTGCAGGCAGACCCGACGATTGCGATCGTGTCGGCGTCCGCGTGCTCGGCGATCCAGGCCACGTCTGCCCGCGTCGTCGCCGGGTCGATGGGCGCGCGGCGCAGCTCGATCCCGAGCAGGTGGCACGCCTTGTCGAACGCGGCGTGCGCCGTCTCGGGCTTGATCACGTTGGGCCGTTCGATGCCACGGTGCTGACGGGCGTGCTCTCGGTAGGCGTACATCGCATGGAGGATGCTGTCGCTGCCTCCGCTGGTGACGAGACCGGCGGGCGTGGTGTCGTGGACGGCGTCACCGTGGAGCATGTCGAGGGTCATGGCGATGATCTCGCCCTCGAACTTGCTGGCGCTCGGACAGATGTCGCGTTGTAGGACGTTCACGTGCGCGAACAGCTTGAACGCGTCGGCCATGAACGCGTAGTGATCGTGGTCGCCGCAGTACATCGTCCCGCTGCACTGCCCGCTCTCCCAGGCCTTGTCCTCCTCGCTCGCCATGGTGGCCAGGTCGTCGAGGATGGCGCGCCGCGACCGGCCTTCGGAGGGCATGCCCCGGACGACATCGAACCGCTCGGTGTAGGGATAGGTGCTGCTCATGGAACGCTCCGTGGGACGATGGGTCCGGTCATGGGTTGAGGGCTTCGAAGATCGGCCGCAGGGCCTCGAACGAAGCGAGGAACTGCTCGTGCATCGCGTCGTAGACCGCCCGATGCTCGTCTCGCGGTTCGTAGCGTCGCGCCGTCACCGCGAGGCGGCCGAGGTCGTCGCGATCGAGGTCACCGTGACGCTCGAGCGCGAACAGTGCCACACCTCGCGCCACCGCGCGGTCGGGGTCGACCATCGGCAGCACAGGGCGACCGAGCATGTCGGCCAGGACCTGACCCCAGGCGGGCGAGCGGGCGGCGCCGCCGACGAACGCAAGCTCGTCGATGCCCCGGTTGGTGAACGCCTCGACGATGGGAACGAGCCAGCGGAGGTTGTGCCCGATGCCCTCGGTCACCGCCCGAATGAGGTCGGTTCGCCGGTTCTCGAGGGACAGGTTGAGGTAGGCCCCGCGCATCGAGGGGTTGGCGTCGGGCGACAGCGAGCCGTTGAGCCAGGGCAGGAAGAGCACGCCGTTGCTCCCCGCCGGCGCGCGCTCGATGGCCGCGTCGAGGCCGGCGAACACGTCGGCGCTGGTGTGGTCGCCCAGCTCGTCGGCGGCGTGGACGATCGAGTCGAGTACGAACTCGAGCGCCCGGCCACCCATCCCGTTCTCGGCCCACACGAGATAGGTGCCGAACGGGCTCGGCATCGAGAGGACCTCGTGGTCGAGGTCGACTCCGTGGCGGTCGACCACGTCGACCAGCACGGTCGTCGTACCGATGGCGAGACCGGCTCGTCCCGGCATCAGTGCGCCGGTGGCGACGACGTCGGCATGGCTGTCGTTCATCCCGCCCATGACGACGACGTCCTCCGGAAGGCCCAGCTCGGCCGCCAGCGCGGGCAGGAGCGTTCCGGCCGGATCCGCGAGGCCGTCGAGCGGGGGCAGCTTGCGCGGGTCGACGCCCGCCAGCTCGAGCAGCGTCTCGTCGTACTCCGTCACACCGAGGCGGCGGTTGTCGCAGAGCTGGCTCATGAACATGGTGCACTGGTTGGCGACGATGCGGCCGGTGAGGCGGGCGTTCACGTAGTCCATGGGCTCGAGGTAGGCGGTGGTCATGGCATGGACGTCAGGCCGGTCCTTCTGCAGGTGCAGGATGTGGGCGAGCGAGAGCCCATTGCCCACCGGCGGGATCCCGTGGCGCGTCAGCCAGGTCTCGAACACCCCCTCTCGACCGAGCAGCTCCCACGAGTGGTCGGTGCCGCGCTTGTCCTGCCAGAGCACCATGTCGGCGACCGGTGCCGCGTCGCCATCGACCGGGACGATCGACGAGTACTGGCTGCAGCACCCGATGACTGCGACCTCGCTCGCGGCCGACGGCGCGGCCGCCGCCGCTTCCGCGATGCTGCCCTTCACGGCGTTCCAGAGCGCACCCGCATCCTGCTCCGCGACCTCGCCGGCGCGGCGGGTCGGGATCGTGCGAGCCGCCGATGCGAAGAGCTTGCCTTCGGAGTCGACCAGGGCGACCTTGACGTTGGTCGTCCCAACGTCGATTCCGATGGCGTGAGGCATGCCGGCTCCCGTGCGTCCGTCCATCCACGTGATCGCTGCGGAGACGGTAGTCGGCCCGCCGCCGGTGGACTCATGGGCCGCGCAGGCGCGGAACCCCTGACCGCCTGCTCCCTCCCCGTCGGCGTGACGGGTTGACTACCTAAGGGATTTCTAAGGAGACTGTCCTGTCCCGCTCCGGCGGGCGGCCTCGGTTCCCCCCTCGGTCGCTCGCCGGAGTCGGCCCTTCGACGGGGCGCCTCAACCCGCGGCTCACGCCCGCCGATGGCTCCACCATGGTCGAGCCGCAGAGCCAACTGCTGGCCCCTCCCAGTGAAGACGCGCCCGGCGAGCAGGCGGGGGCGCGCCACATCTCGGGCAGCACCACCTGGAACATCGTCAACCTGGTGCGCCGGCGGCTGGGGGAGGACGGGGTTCGCCGCCTCCTGGAGGTCGCCGGGGAGTCGCGTCGCGCGAGCGAGCTCGAGGACGACGCCACGTGGAGCTCGTTCTGGCAGGGCAAGGCGCTCTTCGAGGCGGCCGCCGAGGTGCTGGACGACCCACATGCGCCGAGACACGTCGGGGCGAGCATCGCCCGCGCCGACATGACCAGCGAGGTGGCGGCCCTCCTGCGCTCGTTGGGCTCGCCGGGCGAGCTGTTGCGCAGCATCGCCCAGGTCGCGCCCAAGTTCTGCACCGTCGTCAAGATGGAGGCGCTCGAGATCGGCGCCGCCCACGCCCTCATCGGTGCGGTCAGCGTCGAGGGGTACCCGCGCTACGAGCTCCTGTGCGACTTCACGATCGGGCTCCTGTCCCAGGCGCCCCTGCCCTTCGACCTGCCGCCCGCCACCGTCACCGAGGAGCAGTGCGAGCTCCGAGGCGACCCCCGCTGCGTCTTTCGAGTCGTGTGGGAGCAGGAGCAGGCGGACCGCGTCGCGCCGGCGCAGCTGTCAAACGAGGCGACAGAGCTGGCCGTCCTCGCGGCGCGCGTCGAGACCTTCCAGGCCACCGCCGCCGACCTGGTCTCCGCGGACGACGTGGCGACGGTGCTCTCGCGCATCACCGCTCGCGCCGGCCTCGCCGTGCGCGCCCCCCGGCACCTGCTCGTCGTGCAGACCACTCCCGATGCCCCCCTGCACATCCACCACCAGGGCTTCCGCGACGAGGACGCGAAGCAGGTCGCGAGCGAGCTCATGGGCGACGCACCCGACGACCACGGGGGCTCGCGTCTGATTGCCGACGTCGCCTCCGCCCGGCGGCGCTACGGACGCCTCGCCGCGGTGTACGACGAGGGCATCACGTTCCTGCCGACGGAGCACCTGCAGCTGGCGGTCTATGCGCGCCTGGCCGCGGCCGCGCTCGACAGCGCGACCGCGCTGGAGGAGTCACGCGCCCAGGCAGCCAGCGCCCGCGCCCTGTTCGACCTGGCTCGCGCGCTCGCCAACGTCGGTACGTCCGACGACGTCGCCGGGCGCCTCGCCACCGCGGTGCCCGCCGTCGTGGACTGCGACACCTCGGTCGTCGGGCTGTGGGACGGCGAAAGCGCCGTCCTACGGGTGGCGGCGTGCACGGGTGTGGCACCCGATGTCGAGGACAGGCTGCGTGCGATGGCCGTTCGTCTCAGCGCGATGCTCGAACGCCAGGAGCCCCAGTTCCTCGATGTTTCGACCACAGATGAGTTCCTGCGCGACCTGCTGTCGGCCACCGGTGTGATCGCGACGGTCGTCGTACCCATCGTCTCCAACGGTGAGCTCCTGGGCGTGGTGAACGCGGCGGTCACCCACAACCCCGAGCGCCTGCGTGCCGCCGGGCACGTGCTGGAGCGCCTGACCAGCCTGGCCGACATCGCCGCCACCGCCCTGCAGAACTCTCGCCTGGTCGAACACATCCGCCATCAGGCGATGTACGACCTCATCACCGGGCTTCCCAACAAGCGCATGCTCGAAGACCGCGTCGCGGCCGCGCTCGCGCAGTCAGAGCGCACCGGCAACGGCTTCACCCTGTTCTTCCTCGACCTCGATCGGTTCAAGAACGTGAACGACACCCTGGGCCACGCGGTCGGAGACCAGTTGTTGAAGCAGGTGGCTCAACGTCTTCTGGCGACCCTCCGCGAGGAAGACACCGTGGCGCGCCTCGGCGGTGACGAGTTCGCGGTCCTCCTGCCCCGCATCGAGAGCGTCGACGTCGCAACGGTCATTGCCGACAAGGTGTGGGCCGCGCTCCAGGAGCCGTTCCTGCTCGGTAGCCAGCAGCTCTTCATCACGTCGAGCATCGGGCTGGCGGTCGCGCCCCACGACGGCGACCACTACGACACCCTGCTCAAGCATGCGGACATCGCCATGTACCGGGCAAAGCAGCAGGGTCGCAACCGTTACGCCGCGTACAGCCCATCACTGCACGAGGACCTGTCCTACCTCCTCAAGCTGGAGAGCGATCTGCACGGGGCGCTCGCCGGCGACCAGCTGCGCATCTACTTCCAGCCCCAGGTCTCGCTCGTCGACGGCGAGGTGGCCGGGGTCGAGGTGCTGGTCCGCTGGGAGCACCCCCAGCACGGGCTGCTCGGCCCGGACTCGTTCCTCTCGATCGCCGAGGAGACCGGGCTCATCGTGGAGATCGACGCATGGGTGCTGCGCGAGGCGTGCAGCCAGGCCCGGCGCTGGCTCGACGACGGACTTCCGCCGCTTCGCGTCGGGGTCAACCTGTCGACCCGCGACCTTCACGATCCTGCACTCGTCGATGCGGTCGCGACATCGCTCGGCAGGAGCAGGCTCGAGGCGGCGCGCCTGCAGCTCGAGGTGACCGAGCGGGTGGTCGGCGCGGGCTCCGATCAGGTTCTCGACGCCATGTCCCGGCTCAGGGGCCTCGGCGTGAGCTTGGCCGTCGACGACTTCGGCACCGGGAGCTCGGGGCTGAGCAGCCTGCGCAACTGCCCGGTCGACACGCTGAAGATCGACAAGACGTTCGTCCAGGAGGTGACGAGCGACCAGCCCGACGTTCCCCTTCTCGCGGCGATGATCGGCCTGGCGCGCGACCTCGGGCTGTCCGTCGTCGCCGAGGGGGTGGAGAGCACCGAGCAGGCCGACTTCCTCCGGCGCCACGGCTGTGACCTCGCACAGGGCTACCTGTTCGGCCGCCCGATGGACGTCGAGCACTTCACCGACGTGCTACGCCGCCGCGTGCCCCCGCGCCGATTCGCATGAGGTTCCGCTCCGACCTCCGCCGCTGAGGCGCAGCGACGTCGACGCGGTGACCTTGCGGTCGCGGGCCTGGAGGTCGCGCGCGCCGCGTCGGGGAACTCGGCGGCGGCGAGGCAGCCGTGGTAGAAATTAGAACGCGTTCTTGTCTCGTACCGCAAGCGTCAGGAGACCGTGATGGAGTTCGGCCTGTTCCTCCAGGGGTACGTCCCGGGGCCCGCCGCGCACGACACCGACCGCGAGCACGAGGCGTTCCTGCGAGAGGTCGAGCTCGTGGTGCTCGCCGACCGCACCAACTGGAAGTACGCCTGGTTCTCGGAGCACCATGCGCTGACGGAGTACAGCCACCTGTCGTCGAGCGAGGTGATGATGGCCTACCTCGCCCGCGCCACCGAGCGGATCCACCTCGGCTCGGGCATCTTCAACCTCAGCCCGCGTGTGAACCATCCGGTGCGCAACGCGGAGCGGGTCGCCATGCTCGATCACGTCTCGGAAGGGCGCTTCGAGTGGGGGACCGGGCGGGGAGCCGGCTCCCACGAGGTCGCCACCTTCAACATCGACGACACGTCATCGACGCGGGCGGAGTGGGACGAGGTCATCCGCGAGATTCCGAGGATGTGGGAGACAGAGGCGTACACGTTCCAAGGTGCGCACTTCCAGATCGACAAGCCGCACAACATCCTCCCGAAGCCCTATCGCAACGTGCACCCGCCGATCTGGGTCGCCTGTGGCAACCCGCCGACGTTCGGGAAGGCGGGCCGGCTCGGCATCGGCGCGCTCGGGTTCAACTTCTCGCCCATCCACGAGATGCGGCCGATGATCGAGGCGTACAAGAAGGGCATCGCGGAGTGCGAGGAGCCGATCGGCCGCTACGTGAACGACAACGTGATGGTGACCAACGCCGTGCTCTGCTTCGAGGACGGTGACCGCGCCCGGGACATCGCGACCCGCCCGAACCGCGGTTATCTCTACTCACTCGTGTGCCTGTACCACGACACCTTCCCGAAGCCGGACTGGGCGCCGGTGTGGCCTGAGAAGCCGCGGGTGCTCGACCGTGAGACGGTCGACGCGGCCATCGCCGCCGGCGCCCTCCTCTGCGGCACGCCCGAGGAGGTCGCGGAGCAACTGCAGGCCTACGAGCGCAGCGGAGTCGACCAACTGGTGTTCGGTGTCCCCAGCGATCTCGAGCATGACGAGGCCATGGAGTGCATCGAGCTCTTCGGCAACAATGTGATCGGTGAGTTCGACAAGGACCCGATCCACCGCACGACGCGCCAACGCGCCACCGTGACCGGCGGCTGACCCGCGTGTCACTCTTCGAACAACGCGCAGGACCGCACCTCAGGAGGGGCTCATGCACGACCTGGTGATCCGCGGCGCGACGATCGTCGACGGAACCGGTGCGCCGGCCTTTGCGGGCGACGTGGCGGTCGATGGGGGGCGCATCACCGAGATCGGGCACGTCGATGACGAGGGCCGCGACGTGGTCGACGCCGGCGGCTGCATCGTCACCCCCGGCTTCGTCGACGTCCACACCCACTACGACGGGCAGGTCACGTGGGACCCGCTCCTCGTCCCCTCCAGCTGGCACGGCGTCACGACCGTCGTGATGGGCAACTGCGGCGTCGGGTTCGCGCCCGTCCGGCCCGAGCGCCGCAACTGGCTCATCGGCCTCATGGAAGGCGTCGAGGACATCCCCGGCGCGGCGCTGTCCGCTGGCATCACGTGGGGCTGGGAGACGTTCCCCGAGTTCCTCGACTTCCTCGACGCGCAGCCGCTCGCGATCGACGTCGGCACGCAGGTGCCGCACGGCTCGGTACGGGGCTACGTGATGGGGGAGCGGGGGGCGCGCAACGAGCCTGCCACCTCCGTCGACATCGCGGCGATGGCGCGCATCGTGCGTGAGGGAATCGAGGCGGGCGCGCTGGGCGTGTCGACGTCGCGCACCATCGCGCACCGCGCCATCGACGGCGAGCCCGTGCCGGGCACGTTCGCCGCGGAGGACGAGCTCTTCGGGCTCGGCCGGGCACTGGCGCAGGCCGGTGCCGGCGTGTTCGAGCTCGCGCCCGCCGGGGTCATGGGTGAGGACCTCGCCGCGCCGGAGCGCGAGGTCGACTGGATGCGGCGCCTGGCCCGGGAGACGCGCCGGCCCATCACGTTCGCGGTGTCACAGCACGACATGGCCCCCGATCAGTGGCGACACGTGCTCGATCTCGCCCTCGAGGCGTTCGACGAGGGTGTCCCGATGCGGCCGCAGGTCGCGGGCCGGCCACTCGGGCTGCTCCTCGGCCTGCAGACGTTCCACCCCCTCCGAGACCGGCCCACCTATGCCGCCATCGAAGCGCTGCCGCTCGACGAGCGCGTGGAGCGCATGCGCGATCCGAAGGTGCGCGAGTCGATCCTGTCGGAGCGGGGCGTGCACGACGATCGCATGGCGTTCATCGGCCTCGGCCTCGACCGCATGTTCGCGCTCGGCGAGCCGCCCGACTACGAGCCCGCGCCGGAGGTCAGCGTGGCAGCACGCGCCGAGCGTGAGGGGCGTGACCCCTGGGACCTCTATTACGACCTGCTGCTCGAGCACGACGGCCGCCAGCTCCTGATGCGCCCGCTGCTCGGTTACAGCAACTTCAACCACGACGCCATCCGCGAGATGCTGCTCCATCCCACGAGCGCGCTCGGGCTCGGCGACGGCGGGGCCCACGTCGGCGCCATCTGCGACGCGAGCATCGAGACCACGATGCTCACGCACTGGGTCCGCGACCGCAGCCGCGGCAAGCGCCTGCCGTTGGAGTGGGTCGTGCGCAAGATGACGAGCGAGACCGCGTCGCTCTACGGGCTCGGCGACCGGGGTGTGATCGCGATGGGGAAGAAGGGCGACCTCAACGTGATCGACCTCGAGCGGCTGCGCCTCGGACGCCCGGAGATGGTGTACGACCTCCCCGGCGGCGCCCGCCGTCTTCTCCAGCGGGCCGAGGGCTATGTCGCCACGATCGTCAGCGGCGAGGTCGTCATGGAGAACGGTCGGGAGACCGGCGCCCGCCCGGGGCGGCTGGTCCGTGGCGCGCGCTGACGTGTCGACCGAGCTCACCGACGAGGCGCCCGTCGGTTCCACCATCGCAAGCGTCACCCGGAGGCGAACACCGACGCGTGTTCCCGCGTCGCGCTACACGTCGCCCGAGTGGGCCGAGCGCGAGCTCACGCATCTCTGGCCGCACGTCTGGCAGATCGCGTGCACGGTCGACCATGTGGCCGCGCCCGGCGACTACTTCGTCTACGACGTCGGGCCCTACTCCGTGCTCATCGTGCGCGGCGACGATGGTGACCTGCACGCCTTCCAGAACGTCTGCCGCCACCGCGGCAACGCCCTCTGCGAGGGCGCGGGCGGAGGGCTCGGGGAGCTGCGCTGCAACTACCACCGCTGGACGTGGGACCTGCAGGGGCGCCTCCGCGAGGTGCCGTCGCGCAAGGGCTTCGGCGCGCTCCGGAACGACGACTTCCCGCTCCTTCCCGTGCAGGTCGCCACGTGGGGTCCGCTCGTGTTCGTCAACATGGACCTCGACGCGGGACCGCTCGAAGCGTTCCTCGAGGGCGTGCCCGCCGACATCGAGTGGGCCGGGATCGACGACTTCCACTGCACCTACAACATCGCGGTGCCGATGCCATGCAACTGGAAGACGCTGATCGACGGCTTCAGCGAGACGTACCACGTGCAGGGCATCCACCGCGAGATGCTGCCGATGGTCGACGACGTGAACTCGCCCCAGACGCTCTGGGACCACCACGGCAAGCTCGAGCAACCCTATGGCGTCCCCAGCCCCCGTCTGGGGGGCGGCGTCGACGCGCAGACCGTGTGGGCGGCCTTCATCGCGGTGATGGGGACGCGGATCGGAAAGCCGTCGGTCGACGATGCCGGCCCGGCGCCGCACGTGACGGACGGCGGCAGCTTGCGCAGCGTGCTCGCAGACATGGTGCGAGCGGTGGGTGTCGACCAGGGGCTCGACCTCTCGAACTTCACCGACGACCAGCTGCTGAACCTGCAGCAGTACAACCTGTTCCCGAACGCCACCGTGCTCGTGTTCCCCGATCTCTTCCAGGTCGTGAAGTCCCGCCCGGGTGACACACCCGACACGACGATCATGGACGCGCTCGTGTTCGCTCGACGGGCGCGCGCCGACACCTCACCACCGGCGCGTCCGGTCGACGTCACGGTGGCGCCCGGCGACGCAGACTTCGGGCTCGTGCTCAACCAGGACGTCGTCGCGCTCCAACGTGTGCAGCGCGGGATGCACCAGCCCGGCTTCACCCACCTCACGCTCTCGAGCGAGGAGTGCCGGATCATCAACCTGCACCGCAACCTCGAGCGCTACCTGAGCATCTCGCCGACCGAGATCATCGGCGGTGAGCCCACCTCCTAGGCTCACAGCCTCCAGCCCATCACTCGAAACTGCCCATCACTCGAAACTGCGGAGCGCACATGCAGGTACACGACAAGCTGTTCATCGGTGGCGAATGGGTGGCCCCGGCCACCTCGGCGACCATCGAGGTCACCTCCCCCCACACCGAGGAGGTCATCGCCCGGGTTCCCGAGGCGAGCCCGGCGGACGTCGACAACGCGGTGGCGGCGGCGCGCGTCGCGTTCGATGAAGGTCCGTGGCCGCGCATGGAGCCGGCCGAACGCGCGGACGTCATGGCCAAGGTGAGCCAGACCATCCAGGCGCGCTCGCAGGACTACGCCGAGACGATCACGCGCGAGATGGGATCGCCGATCTCGTGGTCGATCATGGGTCAGGTGTTCGCCTCGACCATGGTGCTCGACTACTACACCGGGCTCGCCCGCACCTACCCGTTCGAGGAGCTGCGCGACGGCGTCCTCGGCAACAAGGCCATCGTCCGCAAGGAGCCGGTGGGCGTGGCGGGCGCGATCGTGCCCTGGAACGTCCCGCTGTTCGTCACCATGCTCAAGCTCGCCCCGGCGATGGCGGCGGGCGCGACCGTCGTGCTCAAGCCCGCGCCGGAGACGCCGCTCGACGCCTACCTGCTGGCAGAGGCGTTGCACGAAGCCGGGCTGCCGCCCGGCGTCGTCAACATCGTTCCGGCCGGGCGCGAGGTGGGGGAGCATCTCGTCACCCACCCGGGCGTCGACAAGATCGCCTTCACCGGTTCGACGGCCGCCGGCAAGCGCATCGCCGCGCTGTGTGGCGAGCAGTTGAAGCGGGTGACGCTCGAGCTGGGCGGCAAGTCGGCCGCGATCATCATGGACGACGCCGAGATCGGTACGGTCATCCCGAACCTGATCGGCGCGTCGCTGATGAACAACGGCCAGGCGTGCGTGGCCCAGACCCGCATCCTCGCCTCCCGCGACCGGTACCAGGAAGTCGTCGACGCGCTCTGCGACGCGGTCAGCCAACAACAGGTCGGCGACCCGCTCGACCCCGCCACCACGGTGGGGCCGCTCGTCGCCGAGCGCCAACGCCGGCGGGTCGAGGGGTACATCGCGACGGGCCAGGAGGAGGGGGCGAAGATCGCCGTCGGCGGTGGGCGCCCCGCGAGCCAGGCCACGGGCTGGTACGTCGAGCCGACCGTGTTCGTGAACGTCGACAACCACATGACGATCGCGCGCGAGGAGATCTTCGGGCCCGTGTTGACGGTGCTCCCGTTCGACGGCGTCGACGAGGCGGTGCGTATCGCCAACGACTCCGACTACGGGCTCTCGGGTTCGGTGTGGAGCGGAGACAACGCCGCCGCCCTCGAGGTCGCCCGGCGGGTCCGCACGGGCACCTACACGGTCAACGGCTTCATGCTCGAGTTCTCCTGCCCCTTCGGCGGGTTCAAGCAGTCGGGCGTCGGCCGCGAGCTCGGCCCCGAAGGCCTTGCCGCGTACCTCGAGGCGAAGTCCATCAGCCTGCCGGCGGGCTTCGAGCCCTAGCCTCGGGCATCCCGCGTCGGGTACAACTGGACCGGCACGACGCTGAGGAGGCCCAATTGACGACCACCGCCCGCGGGGGCGTCGACGTGCGAGCGAAGACCTACCTGGGTCTGTTCGCGATCACGCTCGCCACGCTCATGTACGAGATCGCGCTGACGCGCATCTTCAGCGTGACCATGTGGTACCACTTCGCGTTCGTCGCCATCTCCGTCGCCCTCTTCGGGATGACGATCGGCGCCCTGCTCGTCTACCTCCTGCCGGAGCGGTTCCGCGACGCCGACGTCAAGCGGCATCTCTGGAGGTCGTCGCTGCTCTTCAGCGTCTCGCTCGCCGTCTGCTTCGTCACCCAGCTGGCCATCCCCTTCTCCCCGCACGGCACGCTCGTCGGTCTCTGGTCGATCGCCGTCACGTGCATCGTGATCTCGATCCCCTTCGTGTTCAGCGGCATCGTCGTCTGCCTCGCACTCACCCGGTTCCCCGGTCGCGTAAACCGGCTCTACGCCGCGGACCTCATCGGTGCCGCCATCGGCTGCGTCCTGCTCGTCGTGCTGCTCAGCCGGCTCGACGGGCCCAGCTCGGTCATCGTGGTGGGCGCGCTCGCGGGCCTGGGCGCGGTCGCCTTCGCGTCCGACGCGGGGAGCCGGCGCGGCGTTCGCCTCGCCGTCGGGGTGGTGGTGGTGCTCGGCGGCTTCGGTGCCTTCAACGGATATCTGCACTCCAGGGGAAATCCCTTCCTGCGGATCATCTGGGCCAAGGAGGCCCCCGACGTGAAGCACAGGTACGAGAAGTGGAACGCCTTCTCGCGCGTCACCGTCGACGGCTTCGAGAACGTCGCCCAGCCGCCCGCGGGGTACGGGTACAGCACCAAGCTTCCCGGTGACTTCCGCGTCAACCAGCTGGGGATGGTCATCGACAGCACGGCGGGCACGATGCTCACCCGGTACACCGGCAACCCGGCGGAGACCGACTTCCTCCGCTACGACATCACGAACCTGGCGCACTGGGCCAAGCCTCACGGCGACGTGCTCGTCATCGGCGTCGGGGGCGGGCGCGACATCCTCGGCGCGCTGGAGTTCGGGCAGAAGTCGGTCACCGGGGTGGAGATCAACAACAACATCCTCAACATCACCAACCACAAGTACGGCGACTTCACCGGACACCTGGACCGCAATCCCCGCGTCAAGTTCGTGAACGACGAGGCGCGCAGCTACCTCGCGCGCACCGATCGCAAGTACGACATCATCCAGATCTCACTCATCGACACCTGGGCGGCGACGTCGGCGGGGGCGTACGCGCTGACCGAGAACTCGCTCTACACGACCGACGCCTGGAAGATCTTCTTCGACCGCCTCAAGCCGGGCGGCGTCCTCTCGGTCTCCCGTTGGTACGAACTGTCGTACCGTCAGAAACCCCTCGAGACGTACCGGACGACGGCGCTCGCGGCGCAGACGCTGAAGGAGCGCGGGGTCGCCAATCCCCGCGATCACATCCTCATCTACCACGGACCCGAGTACAGCGTCGGGTTGAACAACGTCAACACGGCGACGATCCTCGTCAGCCCTCAGCCCTTCTCGCAGGCGACCCGCACGACGATCGCGCGCGAGGCGCAACGACTCGAGTTCACACCGGTGCTCACCCGTCGGGAGGCGGTCGACCCGCATTTCGCGGCGCTCACCTCGCCGAAGGGCCCTGGCGCCGCGGTCAAGGCGTTCTCCGAGGACATCTCCCCGCCGAGCGACAACCGACCGTTCTTCTTCCAGATGGCCAACCTCCACACCTTCCTGAGCGGCGGCGGCTTCCGCGACGACTTCGCCACGCGGCCGGTGCTCGTGCTCGGCATGCTCGCGATCACGGTGCTCGGCCTCGCCATCGGCTGCATCGTCGTGCCCCTGCTCCTCACGACCAAGCGCACCGCACATCGGGGCATGCGTCCCTTCTACACGTACTTCGCCGGCATCGGTCTGGGCTTCCTCCTGGTCGAGGTGTCACAGCTCCAGCGGCTCAGCATCTTCCTCGGGCATCCGATCTACGCGCTCACGGTCGTGCTGTTCTCGGTGCTCTTCTTCAGCGGGCTCGGGAGCATGGCGACCGAACGGGTGATACGCGCCGACCGACCGACTTCGATGGTGGTGCCGCTCATCGTGCTGTTGGGCGCGGTGGCGGCATTCGGGGTCCTGACCCCGGCCGTCGTGCACGGCATGGACGCGGCGACCACACCCGTTCGGATCGCGACGGCCATCGGCCTGCTCGCGCCACTCAGCTTCCTCATGGGGATGCCCTTCGCGATCGGCATGCGTGTCGCGGCGTCCCGTCCCGGCGCGCCCACCGCGTTCCTGTGGGGCATCAACGGTGCGACATCGGTCTGCGCCTCGGTGTTCGGGATGGTCATCGCGGTCTTCTTCGGGATCTCAATCGCCTTCTGGTGCGGCTTCGTGGCATACGCGATGGCTGCGGGAGCAATGGCTGTCATCGCCCGCTCGCGGCCCGACCGGGCGGTCGTCGTTGACGAAGCCGTCGTCGCGCCTCCTGAACCGGCACGCATCGGAGCAGTCGGCGCACAGGCATGACCGTGGGACAACTGCAGCGACGGCGCCCCGAACGAGCCGACGGGTGGGGCCGGGTCGCTTATGCTCGAGAGTCGTGGCCGGAGACCCCGACGTCAAACGCAAGCGGCAGTTGATCATGCTCAGCGCGGCCGGCGCCGCGGTGATCGTGCTCGCGCTCGCCAGCTCGTTCTTCCCCGTCCACGCGTCATTCAAGGGCGAGCGATCCTACAACTGCGGCTCGCCGTTCCACCGCTATCGGAGCCCCAAGGCGCTCAAGACGCAGTGGGCCCGCGACACGCTGATCATCGTCAACGCGTATCCGATCACCGCAGTCACCCACAAGACGCCATTGGTCGTCTGCCGCGACAAGGTGCAGTTTCGACTGACGGTCACGAAGGTGGTGATCGTGCTCGCGGTGTTGGTGATTGCGGCCTCGATCGGCATCTACTGGCACTTGTTCGGGTTCATCTACGACCCGCATGTCTGATGAAGGCGCGCTCGGCATCGCGCCGGTACGCGACGGGCTGTTCACGACCGCCGACGACGGAACGCCGCGACTCATCGGCGGGTTGTGCGCGGATTGCCACCGGTACCACTTCCCCGTCCTGACCACCTGCCCGTACTGCTCGTCGGAAGCGGTCACTGAGGCGCGGTTATCGGGCGTCGGCTCGCTCTGGGGATGGACGGCCGTCACCACCGCGCCGCCCGGGTATCGCGGTGAGGTGCCCTTCGGGTTCGGCATCGTCGAGCTGCCCGAGGGCCTCCGGGTCGTCACCCGCCTCACCGAGCCCGCGCCCGACCGGCTCGAGCGGGGCCAGGCGATGCGCCTGGTGATCGCACCCTTGCACGTCGACGACGAAGGCCGGTCCGTCGTCACCTATGCGTTCGCGCCCGTCGGTGACCGGCCGTGAGCCCGGCCGTCGAGGTCGCCGGCATCGGGCTCCATCCGTTCGGTCGCTTCGCGGGGGCGACGGTCACCGACCTGGGCGTCATCGCGGTGCGGGCCGCGTTGCGGGAGGCGAACGTCGGTCGCGGGGAGTTCCAGGCTGCGTTCTGCGGCACCGCGTACTCGGGAGTCGCGGCCGGCCACAAGGTGCTGGGGGCGTTGGGCCTGACGGGCATGCCCATCGTCGACGTGGAAGCCGGCTGCGCGAGTGGTGGTGCCGCGCTCATGCTCGGCGCGGGCGCGATCCGGTCGGGCCAGTACGACACGGTGCTCGTGTTCGGGATGGAGAAGATGCCGAAGGGCATCATCCGCTCGTCGTTCTTCGAGCCCTGGCGCGAGGAGGCGGGCCTGGCGGCCACACCCGCCTACTTCGCCCTCCGCGCCCAGCGGCTGATGCGGGACTCGGGCGTAACGGTCGACCACCTGGCGGAGGTGGTGGTGAAGAACCGCCACAACGGGGTCCACAATCCCGACGCCCTCTTTCGGTCGGCCGTCGGCGCGCATGACGTGCTGGCCTCTCGCGTCGTGTGCGAGCCGCTCCGACTGTGGATGCTGTGCTCGCCCGACGAAGGCGCGGCCGCGGTCGTGCTGAGGCGCGCGAGCTCCAGGCCCGGCGTCACCGTCGAAGCCGCGGCACTGCGCTCCCATCTCCCGGGGAGCGTGCTCGGGGAGGCGACACCGATGGCCGGCCTCGTCGACGACAGCTTCCCGTCTCCGACCGGGCTCGCCGCCCAGGCCGCGTTCGCCGAGGCGGGAATCGAGCCCGGCGATCTCGACGTGGTCGAGTGCCAGGACACCGACGCGGCGCGTGAGCTGCTCTCCTACGAGGAGCTCGGGCTGTGCGCGCCGGGTGACGCGGCGCGCTTTCTCGACGCGGGCACCCCCGCGATGACGGGCCGGCTGCCCGTGAACCCGAGCGGAGGCCTGCTCTCCAAGGGTGAGCCGCTCGGCGCGTCTGCGCTCGGCCAGGTCGTCGAGCTGGTCCTCCAGCTCCGCGGTCGCGCCGGCCGCCGGCAGGTCGACGGGGCCCGCGTCGCGCTGGCTCACACCGTGGGACGCGGTGCGAACGCGTGTGTCGTGATCCTGCGCGCCAACGCCTGACGCCGGCGCTCAGCGTCGGGCGGCGGCGAGGTCGGCCAGCACCGCCATTGCCGCGTTGCGCCCGTTGGCGGCGATCACGCTGCCGCCGGGATGCGTCGCGGCACCGCAGAGATAGAGCCCCGGCACCGGCGTGCGGGGCGGGAACCGATGCGCCCACATCTGGTCCGGGAGGCAGTCGCCCTGGAAGATGTGGCCTCCCGTCAGCCCGATGCGCGCCTCGATGTCGGGCGGCCCGAGCACCTCGCGCGCCTCGACGACATCGGCGACGTCGGGAGCGAAGCGGGCAATGGTGGCGAGCACGCGGTCGCCGATCTCCTCCCGCCGATCGTCCCAGCTGCCGTCGGCGAGCGTGTACGGCACGTACTGGGCGAAGACGCTCATGGTGTGCTTGCCCGCGGGGGCGATGCTCGAGTCGTACGCGCTCTGGAAGTAGAGCTCGCACCACGCGGGCGCGGGCTGGCCCTGCCTGCTCGCCTCACACGCGGCCTGGGTGTCGTCGACGCTCGTGCTGATGGTCACCATGGCTCGGTGGGGGACCGCGTCGTCGGAGCGGGCGGTGAAGCGGGGAAGGCGGCTCAAGCCGCAATTGACCTTGAGCACCGGACTGTCGGTGCGCCAGGCGTCGACGCGGGCTCGGAACTCGTCGGGCACGCCGTCGCTCCCGGCCGCTGAGGCCATGCCCCCGCTCCCGGCCGCTGAGGCCATGCCCCCGCTCCCGGCCGCTGAGGCCATGCCCCCGCTCCCGGCCGCTGAGGCCATGCCCCCGCTCCCGGCCGCTGAGGCCATGCACAGGGCCAGGGTGCGCTTGGGGTCGGCGTTCGAGATCACCGCGGCGGCGCGGAGCCGCTCGCCGCCCTCGAGGGCCACGCCCTCACCGGGGACGATGGCGGCGACCGGGACGCCGGTCGCGATGAGCGCGCCGGCCTCGCGCGCAGCATCGGCGAGGGCGAAGGACACGCGCCCCATGCCCCCGTCGACGAAGCCCCATCCACCCTCCATGCCGTCGAGGATCCCGAGGGAGTGGTGGGCGTGGATGCCGGCGGTGCCCGCGTCGCGCGGGCCGGCACAGGTGCCGATGATGCCCTGGCCGTGCAGGGCGGTGCGCAGCCGTTCGTCGCGGACGTGGTGCTCGACGACGTCGGCGATCGAGGCGTGGAACAGCGCGTCGATCGCCTCTCGGTCGTGGCCGAGCCGCGCCTCGATCTCGTCGCGCGCCGGAGCGTCGCCGAGCCATGTGTCGCGTTCGGGCTGCCGATCGCGCAGCGCCCGACGGATGCGCGTGAACAAATCGGAATAGGCGAGGTAGCCGTCCACGTCGGCGGGCGACAGCGCCGCCACCGCCGCAGCCGAGCGCTCGCGGTCGTCCCACAACGCGATCGACGTGCCGTCTTCGAACGGGCACCAGAGGTGCGGGTCGGCGCGTTGCACGCGGTAGCCGTGGCGGGCGAGATCGAGCTCGTGGACGACGAGCGGATGGAGCAGGCCGACGAGGTAGGCGCACGGGCTGACCAGCCAGTCGGGGTCGGCGAACGGCTGCTCGAGGGTGCACGCCCCCCCGATCTGCTCACGTCGCTCGAGCACGAGGACGCGATGGCCCGCACGCGCCAGGTAGGCGGCGGCGGTGAGGCCGTTGTGCCCGCCGCCGACCACGATCGCGTCCCACGATCGAGCGGCCAGCTCGGTGAGCGGTGCGGGGAGGCCGAGCCGGCCCAGGCGGGCCCGGGCGGCCTCCCCGTCGATCACCGGTCAGACGCGGCCGTCGTGGCCGTCACCGTCGTGGTCGTCACCCTCGTGGTGGTCACCGCTCCGGTGGTCGCAGAGGCCCGCCGGGCTCGACGTGTCGCAGCGGTTCCCGTCGAAGCGGTTGCCCGTGCCCGCACCGTCGTCGCTGAGGTCGAAGGGCTCGTTCCCGTGGAGACGGTTGTCGGTGATGCGGTTGTCCGACGCGGGTGAGCCGCCGAAGGGGATCGACGACACCACCGCGACCCCCCCCCACGCCAACGGCGAGGGGCCGGAGGCCACGTTGTCGTTCACGACGTTGTCGTCGACGACGACCTCGGTCGCGCCCACGAGCCCGATGCCGAGCCCAGAGGTGGGAGGAGCCTCGTCGCTTGCGGGACACGCCCTGTCGTTGTGCACGACCTTATTGTCCTCGAGCCTCCAGCGACTGGCGTCGCCGGGCTCGCCGGTATTCACCACCAGAACGCCGATGCAGTTGTCGTGCGCGTCGTTGTCTTCGACCCTGCCGTTCGAGGCGTCACGCAGCAACATGCCGTTGCCGTTGTCGTAGACCTCGTTGTCCTTCACGCTCACGTCTGCGTTTGGCGCGTCGCCGAAGTAGAGCCCGGCCTCCTCGCTGCCGTATGCCACGTTGTCGTGGAAGTCACCGCCGGTGGAGCTGTTGTAGAAGCTCCCGTACACCTCGTTGTTCGCGAACACCATGCGCTTGACCTCGGCGTCCTTGGTGTTCACCAGAAAGGCACCGTTCGCGAAACCCTCGATGGTCATGTCCTGGAGCTTGAAGCCCCGGATCGCGTTCTGGGAGAAGCCCACGCACACGCCACCGAAGATCGTGCCGTCGTCCTGCACGCACGGGTTCGGTGTCGCCGCGGCCGGCGGGAGCAGGGTGGTCTTGTGCGCGCCCGCGCCTTCGAGCTCGATGTCGTCCTTGGTGACGTAGACGTTCTCGTGATAGGTGCCGGCCCGGATCTGGATCTTGTCGCCCGGCTGGGCGGCGTCGATCGCGGCCTGGATGGACTCACCCGGGTGCACCGTGTGGGTGGTCCGGTCGGCCCAAGCCGGCGCGCCCGCGCCGACGATGGCGGTGGCCATCCCCACGGCCAGCATCGCGGCCGCGCGACGGGTACTGAACGGACGTCGCATGTTTCCCCTCCTCGGAATCGCCGCGAGCGGTCGAACCTACGCGGGCCCGTCTCGACCGGTCAAACACGCGCCACGTTCGAACCCGGCGGTGCCACCAGCGAAGCGCGGTTGTCTGGTAGAACCCCACGCCAGGGAGTCGGTGGTCAGGAGCTGTCATGGGATGCACCCGGGTTGCCCGGCGTGGGGTTTGGCACACCGTCGCGGCGGGATCTGCGATCGTCGTCGCGACCGCGCTCGCGGGGTGCGGCGGTGGCCCGAACAAGATCGTGCTCCCGAAGCACCCCGTCAGAACCACCTCGACGACCGACCTCCCGGGCGACGACCCGTGCAAGCTGCTGACGCACACCGACGTGAGCAACGCCCTCGGCATGCCATTCGCGACAGGCACACCCGTGGCCGGCGCCGTGGCGCAGTGCGAGTTCCGAGCCGGGGCGAGCCCGGTCGACCCGGCGGCGCCCGTGGTGACGCTTCACATCCAGGGTGAGGTCACGATCGCCAGCTTCGAGACCGGGAAGCTGACCGCACCTGGCGGCGTCCGTGACGTCGATGGTGTCGGCGATCAGGCGTACTACAGCGCGCTGATGGGGCGGTTGTGGGTACGTAGGGGCGTGTTCGGTTTCGACGTCGCGGCCACGCCCGCGCTCGTCCCCGAGCCCGACGGGGAGCAGCGGTTGATCCCGCTCGCCCGGTTGGTGCTCGACCGCCACCCGTAGACCACAAAAGCCGAGCCCGGCAGGACGGATCGTTCCGCGGCCGCTACCTTGGAGCCGTGCGACGAATGGCGGGGGTACTGCTGCTGATAGCTCTGGTGCCGGGGCTGATCGGGTGCGCGGGGAAGAAGAAGGAAGCGTCGAAGGCACAGGTGGCCGGGTGGTTCAGGGCGGCGGTGGCCACCGGCAAGGCAAGGGCGGCCACGACGACCACGACCACGACGCCGGCGCGGGTCACCACGACGGTCCCGGCGACCACGAGCACCGTGCCGCCGCTGGTGCGCCTGGCCCTGAGCAAATCCTTCCTCGAGGCCGCCGAGGCGCGACGCTTGGCCGAGCAGCGCTGCCTGCAGCTCACCGGGGGCAAGCGACCCTGCTGAGGTCCTCGACCGACGACCGTCTGGGGCCCGTGGAGGAAGACCATGAGCAGCGACCTCAGGCAGGGAGTCAACGTGTGGGCGGCCAGCATCGCGATGGCGGTCGTCGTTGCAGCCGGGGTCGGTGCGTGTGGCGGCGGAGGCGGGGGAGGCACTGAGCACGCGGTCGCGCCGCGCCCGTCGTCGACCGCGCCCCCCGAGGACCTCGACATGAAACCGGCGGACTTCCGGAACCTCAGCACGATGACGAAGGTGCGCGGCTTCTTCGTCGACAACCGCCTGGGGCACCTTCCGGAGGCGCTGCGGGTGGCGAACTCGCCCAATGGTGGCGTGTACCCGGTCGGCACGATCCTCCAGCTCGTCCCGCAGGAGGCGATGGTCAAACGGGCCAGGGGCTGGAACCCGACCACACACGACTGGGAGTTCTTCTTCATGAAGACATCGGCGGCAGGCACCGAGATCGTGACACGCGGCGCCACCGAGACGGTGAACCGCTTCGGAGGCAACTGCTTCGGCTGTCACGCGAAGGCCGACGCGAAGTGGGACATGGTGTGCGAGCACACCCACGGGTGCGATCCGCTGCCCGTCGGTGATGACGTCATCCGCGCGATCCAGAATGCCGACACGCGACCGCGCTGACCGGGTCCTCGCCAAGCTCGACCTCAGTCTGAAGCTGTCGCGTCGGGAGGAGGCCGAGCGGCTCGAGCGGGCTCAGCTCCGGCTGCTGCACCTTCGTCTCGTCCTCGGCGGCCTCATCGGCGGCGGTGGGCTCGGCCCGCCGCTGTGCGTCCTGTTCGAGGGTTGGGACGCTTCGGGCAAGGGCGGGGCGATCAAGCGGCTGGTGGCCCGCCTCGACCCCCGGCACGTGCGCGTGGCGCAGTTCGCAGCGCCGACGCCAGATGCCAAACGTCACCATTTCCTCTGGCGTTTCTGGCCCGCGCTACCGGGCTGGGGCGGGATGGCCGTGCTCGACCGTTCCTGGTACGGGCGCGTGCTCGTCGAGCGGGTGGAGCGGCTGGCCACCGAGAAGCAGTGGACGCGCGCCTACCAGGAGATCGTCGAGTTCGAGGAGTCGCTCGTGGCCGAGGGGATGATCCTCGTGAAGTTTTGGATGCACATCTCCGATGCCGAGCAGCTGCGCCGTTTCGAGCGCCGACGAGACGATCCGTTGCGTGTGTGGAAGCTCACCGACGAGGACTGGCGCAACCGGAAGAAGCGCAAGCAGTACGAACGGGCGGTGGAGGAGATGATCGTCCGTACCAGCCACGACGCCGCGCCATGGCACCTCGTCGAGGGCGACGACAAGCGTTACGCGCGCGTGCGGGTCATCGAGACGGTGTGCCGATCGATCGAGGACGGCATGGCCGCGCGCGGGTTGCCGCTGAAATAACCGTCAGCTCGGTCCTGCCCTGAGCTCGCAAACGCTACCGTCGCGAGGATGAACGACGCGTACGAGCCTCGGCCCGAGCACCGGTTCACGTTTGGCCTCTGGACCGTGGGAAATCGTGGGCGCGACCCCTTCGGCCACGAGGTGCGCCCCGTCCTCGACCCCGTCGACGCGGTGCACGAGCTGGCCGGCATGGGCGCGTACGGCGTGAACTTCCACGACAGCGACCTGGTGCCGGACGGGTCGTCGCCGAGCGAGCGCGAGTCGATCGTGAAGCGCTTCCGCCGGGCCCTCGACGCCACCGGCATGAAGGTGCCCATGGCCACGACCAACCTCTTCAGCCACCCGGTGTTCAAGGATGGCGCCTTCACCGCCAACGAACCCTCGGTGCGTCGCTACGCGCTGGCCAAGACGCTCGAGGCGATCGAGCTCGGCGTCGAGCTGGGGGCCAACGTCTTCGTCATGTGGGGTGGGCGCGAAGGTGTCGAGTGCGACGCGGCCAAAGACGTTGGCACCGCGCTCGACCGCTACGCCGAGGCCGTCGACGCGTGTTGTGCCTATGTCGTCGATCGCGGCTATGAGCTGCGCTTCGCGCTCGAGCCCAAGCCCAACGAGCCCCGCGGCGACCTGTTCCTCCCCACGGTCGGGCACGCGCTCGCGTTCATCGAGCGGCTCGAGCACCGCGACCTGGTCGGCCTCAACCCGGAGTTCGCCCACGAGACGATGTCGGGCCTGTCGTTCCACCACGGGGTGGCGCAGGCGCTCTGGGCCGGCAAGCTCTTCCACATCGACCTCAACGCCCAGCGGATCGGCAAGTTCGACCAGGACTTCAGGTTCGGCGCAGAGGGTGCGCGCGACGCGTTCTACACGGTGAAGCTCCTCGAGGACGCGGACTGGCCGGGCATGCGTCATTTCGACGCGCACGCCTACCGCACCGAGGATGCGGCCGGCGTGTGGGACTTCGCGAGGGGTTGCATGCGCACGTACCTCATCCTGGCCGAGAAGGCCCGTCGCTTCCGGGAGGACCCCGAGATCACCGCCGCGCTGGCTGTCGCGCAGGTCGACCGCCTACGCGAGCCGACCCTGCCTCAGGGGCCGTCTGCCAGAGCGCTCGCAGCTCTGCGCGCCGAGCGGTTCGATCTCGATGCGCTGGCCGGGCGCGGCTACGGCCACGAACGTCTCGACCAACTGGTCAACGAGCTGCTTCTCGGCGCGCGGTAGCCGGATACGCGGTCGGTGGCCGAGCCGCTCGAGCCCGCAGCCCGTCGACGATCGTCACCGCCCCGGCGGCCGCGACGATCGTGATGAGTGGCATTGCCGGCACCTTGTAGCGGGGCGCGCCGTACAGCAAGATCGGTGTCGCGGCGAGTGAGACCGCCGCGATGAGGAACAAGATCCGGCGCGGCTCGGCTCGGCGCGCGAACGCCCAGGTGCCTGCGGCCGCCAGCGTCAGCACGCCGAAGTAGAACCAGTCGGCGACTCGGCTCAAAGCACGCACCGAGCGGGGGGAGATGAACCAGCTCACGTCGTCCATCGCGTCGTGGTCCTGCTCGTACGCGTAGCGCGTGCGCGGCACCCAGAGCCGCAGCTCGCGGAGCGGATGGTGGACGACGAACTCGATCGACTTTGCGAAGGCGTGGTCGTTGGCCTTCACCTCGCGCCGCTCGATCGGGAATTGGGTGCTTGGGGGCTCGCAGTACCGGTGCATGAACGAAAGGTCCTTGTCGCCGCGCGCGCCGGGCTGACGCGAGACGCACAACGTGGGTCCGAGCTCGGTGGCGATCACCACGGGCGAATGCATCTTCACGATGTTGCGGACCGTCCACGGGAGAACCATGAGCGCCACCACGCCCATGACGATCCCGCACTGGGTGAACGCGCGCCGCATCCCCGCGCCGGCGATCGTCGAGGCGACGAACAGGGCCGCCACGAAGCCGAGCGACATCGGGCGGATCAGGACGGAGAGCCCGAGCAGCACGCCGAACGCGACGAGGGTGCGCGTCGGCAGACGACCGTCCACCCACGGTTGTCTGAGCACCACGAGGACCGTGGCCAACGCGATGAAGACGAAGGTGGTCTCCCAGTGGAGCGTGGCGGTGTAGTAGATGAGGTTCGGGTAGACGGCCAGCAGCGCAGCGGCCACGAGCCCGACGCGAACGTCGAAGAGTCGGCGGGCGATCTCGAACGCGAGAAGCACGGTCGCCACGCTGAGCGCGACGTTGAGCGACACCGCGGCCGCGACCAGGTTGTCGGGAAGTGGGGAGTGGATGACGAACCAGAACAGGGCGCCGAGCACGGCGGGATAGCCGGGCGGGAACATGGCCGTGGGAACGTTGTGATTGGGGAAGACGCGGGGCCCTCCGTGCGCGATCTCGCTGATCCGCCCGAGGAAGATGGTGAAGCTGTGGTAGCCGTGTCCCTCTGCGATCTGGTTGCCGTAGAAGTAGTAGGCGACCGGGTCGCCGATGTGCGGTGGTCGAGCCGAGTGGACGCACCAGGCGATCCGCAGCGCGAGGGCGACCCCGAAAATGACCACGAGCGCCAGACGTTGCGCCGGCGACACTGCGCCGAGAGGGCCGCGTGACGTCGGGCCCGTGCGCCGTGCCTCAACGGTGACGGGCGCACCTGTGTCGTGCAGGTCCGTCAAGTGCGAACGCCCTCGTTGCTTCGCGACCTGAGCCCGAGCACGGCCATCGCGCCCGAAAGGGTGATGGCGACGGCGACCAACGATGTCTCCACCGCGTCGTAGCCCGATCGCTGCAACCGCCGCCGCACGAGCGCCTCCGCGAAGTATCCGACGACCATGGTCGCGCCCAGACCCCCGAGCACCCGGTCCCAAGGCGCGCCTTCCCCCCGACGAAGGCGGCGTATCGCCACCCACTGCGTCGC
>VAWU01000071.1 GCA_005888325.1 Actinomycetota bacterium | reverse complement strand
CGCGCGCGTCGAGCGACTCGTCGGCGGGGAACTCCTTCTCCTCGATGCGGTCGAGCCCGTAGGCCTGGCGAGTCATCCGGATGTTGTGCTGGATGAACGGGCGCTCGGCCGCCAGCTCATTCGGGGTGACGCGGAAGCGCTGGAGGAGCGCGGGATAGATCCCGAGCCCGACGATCCACACGCCGACGAGCACGAGCAGGCCGGCGGCGATCAGCCGGAGCCCACCGCGTATGATCTGGACGAAGCAGGCGATCGCGCAGAGGCCGGCCAGGACCGCCAGCGCGCCCAGGACGGGCAGCGAAGCGTGGATGTCGGTGTAGGACGCTCCGAAGACCACGCCGCGGGGGGAGTAGAGCAGCTCGAAGCGTTCGAGCCAGAAGCCGACGGCGGTCAGCGTCAGGAAGACGGCACCGAGTAAGAGGATGTGAGTCCGCGCGCCCGCGGCCAGCCGCGGGCCGCGGGCGGTCAGCACGAGGCTTCGCTGGAGCACGTAGATGACGACGGTCAGCACCAGGGTGCCGATGACGAGCGTCGTCGCCCAGCTCAGGGCCATCCGCCAGAACGGCAGCGCGAAGACGAAGAACCCGAGGTCGCGATTGAAGAGGGGATCGGTGGTGCCGAAGGGCACCGCGTTGCGATACTGGAGGACGGTTTCCCAGCGAGCACTCGCGCGCAGCCCGGCGGTGAACGCGATGAACGCGAGGACGAACGGCAGAAACCGCCGGATGATCGGCTCGATCACCACGCGGCCGGGCAGACCGAGCTGATCCTCCAGCTCCCACAGGACGTCCGGCCGGGCCCGGTGGGCCGCGAACGTCAGGTTCCCGTAGAGGAAGGCGAGGACCACGACGGCGACGACGGTGAAGAGCGAGCCGCGAAACCCGAGCGTGGTGAGAAAGACGTCCGTGTAGCCGACTTCCTGGAACCACAGCCAGTCGGTGTAGAGGGGAACGATCTCGCCCACGAAGCCCAGGACCACGAGGCCCAGGACGAGGACAAGAATTGCCTGCGAGCGTTGCACCCGGGGAGGGATTAGGTTCCGTGCCTCCAGGACGCGAGGTACGACTCCTGCTCGGGCGACAGCCCGTCGATGGCGACGCCCATCGAGGCGAGCTTGAGGCGTGCGATCTCGCGATCGATGTCGATCGGCACCACGTAGACCTTGCGCTCGAGGCTCCGCCCGCGCTTGACCATGAACTCGGCGCCGAGCGCCTGATTGGCGAAGCTCATGTCCATGACCGCCGCCGGGTGTCCCTCGGCGGACGCGAGGTTGATCAACCGTCCCTCTCCCAGGACGTAGAGGCGCCGGTGCCCTGCCACCGTGAACTCCTCCACGAACGGGCGGACCTGCCGTCGCGCCGTCGCGGTCTTGGCCAGCGCCTCGAGATCGATCTCGACGTTGAAGTGGCCGGAGTTGGCGAGGATGGCGCCGTCCTTCATCACCTCGAAGTGCTCGCGGCGCAGGACGTCGCGGTCGCCGGTGACGGTGATGAAGATGTCGCCCTCGCGCGCGGCCTCGTGCATGGGGACGACGCGGAAGCCGTCCATCACCGCTTCGAGGGCGCGCAGCGGGTCGACCTCGCACACGAAGACCTGGCCGCCCATGCCGCGGGCCCGCGACGACACGCCCTTGCCGCAGTACCCGTAGCCCGCGATGACGATCTTCTTGCCGGCCAGCAGGACGTTCGTGGCGCGGATGATGCCGTCGAGGGTCGACTGCCCGGTGCCGTAGCGGTTGTCGAACATGTGCTTCGTGTCGGCGTCGTTCACCGCGACGATCGGGAAGCGGAGGGCGCCGTCCTTCTCCATGGCGCGAAGGCGGATGACGCCGGTCGTGGTCTCCTCGGTGCCGGCGATCACGTCGGGCACCTGGTCGGGACGGTCCTGATGGAGCCGTGACACGAGGTCGCAGCCGTCGTCCATCGTCAGCTGCGGACGCTCGTCGAGCGCCGCGTCCATGTGGCGGTAGTAGGTGTCGTGGTCCTCGCCCTTGATGGCGAAGACCGCGATGCCTTCGTCGCGCACGAGCGACGCGGCGACGTCGTCCTGCGTCGAGAGCGGGTTCGACGCACAGGCCACGACGGTGGCGCCTCCCGCTTTCAGCGTGCGCAACAGGTTCGCCGTCTCCGTGGTGACGTGGAGGCAGGCCGCCATCGTGACGCCCTCGAGCGGACGCTCCTTGGCGAAGCGCTCCCGGATGCTGGCGAGCACCGGCATGTGCGTGTCGGCCCAGGCGATGCGCTGGCGCCCGAGGTCGGCCAGGCCCGGGTCGGCGATGTCGAAGTTCAACGGTGTTCCTTTCGTCGTGTCCTGCTACTCGCCTTGCGCGAGAGCAGTCTTGAGATCGGTGAGCGCGGGGACGGGGCCCGGGTCGATGCCCTCCTGGAGGGCGAGCTGCAGCGACATGAAGTCACCCACGAGGATCAGGTCGAGGAGCTGGGCCAGCTGGCCCTCGCCCTCCGCATGCACCTCCTCGATCCCGGCGACCACCTCGTCGAGCATCTTCCAGACGAGGTCGAAGCGCCGGATCACCTGTGGGTGCTCGAAATCGTGACGGAGCCCAACCGCGGTGATGGTCTGGCGGGTGACGTCGCCCGCCTGGCCCCAACCCGACACCTCGTTGTGGCACAGCTCGGGGTGCGCGTTGAAGAAGGCCGGCAGCTTCGCGTTCTCGTTGCACTGGGTCTTCCAGCGCTGCGCGGCCGTCGCGCCGATGGCGCCGCCGCCGTAGATGAGAGGGATCGTGCGTCCGATGCGGCGGGCGAGCTCGACCGTCTCGCTCTTGTCGGACGTGAGCCGGCCGACCCGGTGCTTCAGCTGCTCGACCGCGTCGTCGACCCACTGGCCCGCCCCGGGGAACAGCCCGATGTCCTCCAGCACGATCAACGGCGGGATGGCCATCGCCCCGAGGGCGGCGCGCGGCTGGGGGATCGTGGACGGAACCGGGACCACCGGCGTGCCCCAGCCCGCGGCCAGCCGGCCCAGCTCACCTCCGCTCGTGATGGCGACGATGCTCGCACCCTGCACCGCCGCCTCGGTGGCCGCCTCGACCGTCTCCTCCGTGTCGCCGGAGTAGGAGATGGCGAACACCAGCGAGCCCTCGCCCACGAAGGCCGGGAGCTCGTAGGACTTCGACACGACGACCGGCAGCGACATGAACGGCTGCGCGGCCGCGGACAGGATGTCGCCGGCGATGCCACTCCCGCCCATGCCGAGCACGACGACATGCTCGACCTTGTCGCGCTCGGGCAACCCGTCGAGCCCGCGGGCGACGCGCGCCGCGGTGGCCACCTGCTCGGGAAGGGCCGCCGTGGCCTCGACCATCCCCTGGGTGTCGACGCCGCGATCGCTCATCGGCCCACCGTGCCTCGTCCCTCGGCCGGTGCACCGATCTGCCACATGGGAGCTGCGCTCCTCGCTGCGCTGCGGTGCTCGCTCATGCGGGAGTGGACGGGTCGAACGTGGGCCTGACGCCGTCGGCCTCGGCCTTGCGCATCAGCCGCTCGTGCTCGTCGTCGTCGACCGTCTCCGCCTCGTCGATGAGCATCACGGGGATGTCGTCCTTGACCGCGTAACGCCGCTTGAGGCGCGGGTTGTAGAGCGCGTCCTCGTCCGCGAAGTAGAGCAGCGGACCCTTGTCCTCGGGACAGGCGAGGATCTCGAGCAGCTGGGGGGAGACTGGCATCTCAGTGTTCTCCTCTGATGACGGCGAGCACCTCGTCGACATGGCGGTCGCACTCGTCGCGCGTGGTTGCTTCGAGGTTGAGGCGCAGGAGGGGCTCGGTGTTGGACGGGCGCAGGTTGAACCACCAGTCGCCGCCGTCGACCGTGAGACCGTCGAGGCGTTCCTGGCGCATGTCGGCGAACACGCTCGCGACCCGCTCGATGACGGCGTGCGGATCGTCGACCGCGGTGTTGATCTCGCCCGAATCCGCGTAGCGGTCGAACGGACGGAGCACCTCCGAGAGCGGCAGCTGCGCCTTCGACAGGAGCTCGAGCACGACGAGGGCGGCGATCAGCCCGGAATCGGCGCGGTAGTTGTCGCGGAAGTAGTAGTGGCCCGAGTGCTCGCCGCCGAACACCGCTCCGGTGTCGGCCATCACCGCCTTGATGAACGAGTGACCGACGCGCGTCTGCACGGGCGTGCCACCGTTCTCGAGGATGACCTCTCGCACCACGTGCGAGCAGATGAGGTTGTGGATGATGACGGCGCCCGGATGCTTCTCGAGCATGGCCTTGGCGACCAGGGCCGTGGTGAGTGAGCCCGAGACGGGCTGGGCCCGCTCGTCGACGAGGAACACACGGTCGGCGTCGCCGTCGAACGCGAGGCCGACGTCGGCCCGTCGCTCCAGCACCCGCGCCTGAAGGTCCTTCAGGTTCTCGGGCTGGATGGGGTCGGCCGGGTGGTTCGGGAACGAGCCGTCGAGGTCGGCGAAGAGGATCTCGAGCTCGAAGGGCATTCCGTCGAACACGCGGGGCACGACGAGCCCGCCCATGCCGTTCGCGGTATCGGCCACCACCTGGAGCGAACGGAGCACGGACCGGTCGACGAAGGAGCGCACGTGGGCCGCGTAGTCGTCGATGAGGCCCGACTCGGTGATCCGGCCCTCGGGGCCGGTGGTGGCCGGCACCCCCTCCTCGACCAGGCCGCGGATCTCCCTCAGCCCGGTGTCCTCGCCAACCGGCCGGGCGCCGGCGAGGCAGAGCTTGATGCCGTTGTAGCGAGCGGGGTTGTGCGAGGCGGTGAACATCGCCGCCGGCCGGTCGAGCTTGCCGGCCGCGTAGTAGACGAGGTCGGTGGAGGCGAGCCCCAGGTCGACGACGTCGACGCCCTGGGAGGCTGCGCCCTCGGCGAACGCGCGCGAGAGCTCGACGCCCGACTCGCGCATGTCGCGCGCCACGACGATGCCCGCGGCTCCCGTGAAGCGGGCGAACGCAGCACCGATGCGCCGGGTCACGTCGGCGTCGAGCTGGTCGGGCACCGTGCCCCGTATGTCGTAGGCCTTGAAGATCGCGCTCAGGTCCGCCATCGCGAGGGATCACCCTAGTTGGTGGTGGTCAGCGGCTCGTCGGCGGGATCGAGGTCGTAGCGCCCCGCGGCGGCCCAGCGGCGCACGCGGAAGAGGTCACGGAGCATCCGCACGGCGTCGAGGCCGACGCGCACGCTCGACGTGGTCGAGTTGGCCAGCTCGACGGGCACCTCCGCGAGCGAGAGCCGGTACCGCTCGGCCAGATGGAACAGCTCGACGTCGAAGGCGAAGCCGTCGACGAGCGCGTGCGAGAAGAGCAGGCGGGCGGCGTCGGCGCGGAACGACTTCAGCCCGCACTGCGTGTCGCGGTACTGACCCAGCAGCACCGCCACCGTCAACGTGTTGAAGAGGCGCCCGCTGACCTCGCGCAGACGCCGGTTCCGCACGAGCGTGGTCGTCTCGACGTGCCTGCGGCTCCCGACGACCACGTCCCAACCCGACTCCACCTCCGCCAGCAGCCGGAGCAGCTGCTCGGGTGGATAGGAGAGGTCGGCGTCGGTGAACGCGACCGCGCGTCCGTGGGCCGCGAGCATCCCCGCGCGCACCGCGGCCCCCTTGCCCCGGTTCGCGGGCAGCACGAGCACCTGGTCGGCACCGGCCGCGCGCGCCTGCTCGGCCGTGTCGTCGTCGGAGCCGTCGTCGACGATCACCACCTCGAGCCCACCCGAGGCGGCCACCTCGGCGAGCGCGTGCCGCAGCTGCTCGACCGTGCGGGCCACCCGCGCGCCCTCGCGGTAGGCGGGAACGACGACGCTCAGCCGCACCGCGCCGGGCGGCGCGGGCTGGTCGGGGCGGCGCCCCTGCTCGATGCGCACGCGGCGGAACAGGACGCTGCGGTACGCGCTGACGCGCACCCCGGCGGCAACGACCAGCGCGATCAGCTTGGGCACGAGCACGCCGCTCACCCGCCCCGCGTCGAGCAGGGAGGCGACGGCGACGCCGGCGCGCACGAAGAGGATGTCGACGAGCCCCGCCGTCACGGTGACCCAGGCGAACGTCGCCGGCTCCCTCACCCAGCGCAGGTGCGGGTCGTCGCCGAAGGTGATCGTCCGGTGGAGCAGGTACGACGCCCACGCGGCGACGGTGATGGACACCGCGTCCGCCGCGATCACGGGCATGCCGGTGCCGAGGCGCAGCACCAGCAGCAGGCCCACGTCGATGACAGTGACCGCGAGGCCGACGCTGCCGAAGCGGCGCAGCCGCCGGCGCATCAGACGGGTACGAGGTCGCTCGTGAGCTCGTCGCCGTGGTCGGGCTCGATGACACCCCCGGGCTCGGGCTGCGGGAAGTCGAGCGAGCCGCGCCGGACCAGCACGACGACGGCCGCCAGGCCGCCCAGCGTGATCAACCAGCCCACCCCGTCGACGACGGTCCAGCCGTAATGCAGCGACACGTGCTTCTGCGTCGGGATCACGACCATGAGGTTGGGGGTGACCCGCCACGGCCCCTTGGCGCCCGACGCCTTCCAGTTGGGGAAGTACGAAGCCTTCACGAGCACCGGTGTGCCCGGCCGGTCGACGTCGAAGGAGATCCGGTCGTCGGTCGTGCGGATCGCGCTCACCTTGGCGGGCGCGACCGGACGGCGCGCGGGCCGGTCGATGCGGATGTCGCTGCCCGCGGTGCCGTCGGTCTCGACGCCGGTTCGGCGCACGCCCACGCGCGGCCAGCTCTTGGGGCCGTCGATCGCCAGGGGGACGTCCCACGACTGCGGGTTCTGGTAGAAGGCGACCGCGAGGTCGAGCCAGTCGGTGCGATACCGCCCGCCCGACTTGGCGATGCCCTCGACCACCGCCGGCTCGTTCCGCAGCCCCACGACCTCGGCCGACCCCGCCACCTCGTACACCTTCCACGGGTTGGACCGGGCGATCAGGCGCAGGTCGGGGTCGGCGTCGGCCTGGGCCACCGCCGCGGATGTGAACGCGAGGTAGTAGCGCACGCCGAGCAGCTGCAGGTGCTGCACGCCACTCGTCACGTCGAGGCCGCGATAGGGAAGCGAGCGCATGGCGCGCGACGGCGTCTGCGAGAGCTCGGACTGGTTGAGGAAGTGGTACGGCGTGGTGCCGGCCGACTCGAAGAAGAGGCCCTCCATCGAGCCGATGCAACCCTTCGTCCAGTACGGAAGGAGCATCGGCGACATCGGCGTGCCGTAGGAGTCGAGCTTCTTCAGGTCGTACTCCCACATCGCCCGGCCGCAGCCGCGATCGCGACCCACCTTGTCCATCGTGTCGATCAGCCGGCGGTACTCCGGGTACGCCGGCTTGCGCTCGTAGCCCGAGAAGTTCCACCGGGCCCAGCCCGGGATGAAGCTGTTGTCGTTGGCATGGGCCGACTCACCCGGCACCCACGACGGGAACCGCCAGAGCGGCAGGGCGACCCATCCGAGCACCGCGACGACCGTCACCACCGGTGTGACCGCGCGCGCCAACGCCGACGGCCGGGCGGGGTCGGCGACCAGCATCGCGGTGAGGGCCGCGCCGACCTCGGCCACGGCCACGCCCGCGAGCAGGTACAGGCACAGGTACCAGAAGGGCAGCAGTCGGGCGTTCCACAACGGGCCCTCGGGCACCAGGCGGAACCCGAGGGCGGCGATGGCGGCCAGGGCCGCGATGGCAGTGGCGGTGCGCCGTCGGAGCGCGACTCCCGCGATGGTCCCCGCGAGGGCGAGCGCGGTCACCACCTCCATGTGCGACGTCCAGATCGGGGTCCAGCCCGAGGGTGCGATGTTCTTCGTCAGCTTCCACGGGAAGAGCCACTTGACGTAGGCGGTCGTGCGCTCCCATCCCATGTTGGTGGTGTACGGGTTGCGCACCACGAACGGCACGACCCAGAAGGCGGCGAGCGCGGCGGCGACGGAAGCGATGACGGCGACGTACTTCAAACGCCGGCGATCGAAGCGCATGACGAGCAGCACGAGCGTGCCGGCCAGCGCGAAGAGCGTCGGGATCATGTGGCACAGGCCCGTGCACGCGAGAAGCACCGCGGCCAGCGCGCGGTGACGGCCGGTGTCGAGCCCGCGCGCGAGCACGCCGAGGTAGACGAAGGCCAGCGACAGCGCCATCGCGAAGGCGAACTCGCCCGCGAGCGCAGACGCGATGTTGCCCCCCCAGATCGTGTGGAAGCGGTCGAAGAGGAACGGCACCGTGGCGACGGCCAGGATCGGCGGTCCCGGGAAGCGCATCCCCGTCAGCCGCCCGAAGATGTACACCGACACCGGCAGCGTCACCAGCCCTGAGACCGCGACGAGCTTGAACGCGATGCCGTACGGCAGCACGACGTCGAGCGCCGCGATGAGCAGGCTCGGGAGGGGGAAGTAGAAGACGAGGGCGGGGAACCCCGCGTACCAGTCGGGCGTCCACCCGGTGATGCGACCGTGGGGCAGGAGGTGGTCGCGCAGGTAGGCGGGGCCCCACACGTGGGCGCCCATGTCGCCGCCCGCCGGCGTGGTGTTGGCCAGCAGCAGGTGCGGCTTGAGGTTGACGAGGACGAACAGCACGGCGCCGCCGACGGCGGTGACCGTGACGACTGCCTGCATGATCGCGTGAGACGACGGCCGCCGCGCCTGGTCCATGGCGCCCACCATCGTGGCATCTGGCCCGCCCCCACCGGAGTCAGGGGCGCTCGCCCGGGCCGCGGGGCGACATGGGCGCCCGCGTGTGGGGCCCCGGGCTACCTACGAACGGTTGCGAGCTCGAGGACGTGGTTCAGTCCGACGGGCTCGCCTTCCTGGTCCCACCAGCGCGTCTCGCAGCGCGAGCACGAGTGCATCGTGACGCGCCGCTCCCGCAGCGTGATGTCGATCTCGACCAGACGACCGGAACTGCAACTCGGGCAGAGCATTGCCGACTCCCCTGTGCTGACCCTCCGAGGCCAATCCTCGGGTATCGACCGATTCGGCAGGACACTTGAGCGATCGGCCCGGCTCAGCGCTCGAGCGCGAGGGCGACGACCGTGACGGTGTTGAAGGCGATGTGACACCAGATGGCGGGGCCGAGCCGGCCCGTCCTCACGACCAGGACGGCCAGGAACACCCCCACCAGGGCCAGGGCGGGCAGCTGGAGCAGCTCGAAGTGGGAAGCGGCGAAGACGAGCCCGGAGATCACCACGGCCGGGCCGTCGGCGAGGTACCGCTGCAACGACCGGAGCAGGAGCCCCCGATAGAAGAGCTCCTCCACGACCGGCGCGCCGACCGCGATCACGAGCGCGAAGACGAGGAAGCCGGGGCCGTGGGCCCGGTCGGCCAGCTCGCGTGCCGGCCGTTCGAGGTCGCTCCTGTCGATCACCGACCGGAACGGGAAGTAGATGAGAGGCACGACGAGGAGCTGGGTGGCGACCCCCGCGCCCACGCCGAGCGGCAGGTCGACGGGGCGGAAGCGCAGTCCGAAGTCGCGCACCACACTGCCCGTCCCTCCCCGCCGGCTGGTGACGACGACCGCGCCCAGCAGGCCCACCCAGAACCCCACCTGGGCGACCCCCAGGGAGCCGAGGGCCGCGCTGTCCTGGCCCGTGGCCACGACCCAGAGCCCGAGCAGCACGCCGCCGCACACCATGCCGCTCACCCAGCCGACCGCGGCGGCGCCGAGCGCCCACCGGGGCAGGGCCGCGGGCGGCGCCTCTTCGGTCACCGCGCCAGGCTACGGAATCGACGGGACGGAGCCGGTGCGGTCAGACCGCGACGTCGGCGCGACGACGGTCGCTCGGGCCTGCCACCTGCACGTGGAACAGCGGCCGCACCGCGGAGCGGCGGTCGTCGCAGACCCAGCCACGCGGCACCGTGAGCCGGTCGGCGTGGTCGGCGCAGAGGTCGTGGGCGTGGGGGTCGTACGCGTCGTCGAGGTCGTCGAGCCAGGCGCAGCGGCCCGCGTAGTCGTACGTGAGCGAGGCCGTCGCCGGGCCCGAGCACACAGGCCGGTCACAGCTGCGGGCGGGTTGGGCGGACATCGCCCGACGGTAACGACGGGCGCGGACGGTGGCGCGGATGAGCCTGGGGGAGGACGCGGGCCGGCGACGGGAGCCGATAGATCATCGTGCGCCGTTACCATGGGCCCATGAGTCCCCAGGCGCGCGACCCCCGCGCGGGACGCAACGACCGCCCCGGCGCTCCGCCCGGTGAGCAGCAGTCGGGCTGGCCGCGTTCGATCGTCTGGGTCGTGCTCGGTGTGATCGGCATCGCCATCGTGCTGTCCGCCCTGTTCAGCGGGGGGAAATCGTCCGACATCGCCTACAACGAGTTCATCCAGAAGGTGCAGGCCGGGCAGGTCAGGGAGATCGTCGTCCAGAACGACTCCTCGCGCATCACCGGCAAGACGATCGAGGGCAAGCCCTTCAGCACCACCGCTCCGGTGAACGGCCTGCCCGAGGGCGACCTCAAGCTCGTGCGCGACAAGGTCCCGCCGGGTGGGGTCAAGTTCAAGTCGCCGTCCACCAACTTCCTCGGTGGCCTGCTGGTGTGGCTGCTGCCGATCGGCCTGCTCGTCGGCTTCTGGTGGTGGCTGGGCCGGCGGCAGGCGGGGCAGATGGCCGGGCTCATGTCGATCGGGCGGTCGAAGGCCAAGGTGTACAACACCGAGAAGCCGAAGACGACGTTCTCCGACGTCGCCGGTTACACCGGTGTGAAGCAGGAGATCACCGAGGTGGTCGACTTCCTCAAGCAGCCGGGGAAGTTCAAGGAGATCGGCGCGCGCATCCCGAAGGGCGTGCTGCTCGTCGGCCCGCCCGGCACCGGCAAGACGCTCATCGCACGCGCCGTCGCCGGTGAGGCCGGCGTGCCGTTCATGTCGATCACCGGCTCCGACTTCATGGAGATGTTCGTCGGCGTCGGCGCGGCGCGGGTGCGCGATCTCTTCCAGACCGCGCGCAAGCAGGCGCCGTGCATCATCTTCGTCGACGAGATCGACTCCATCGGGCGCAAGCGCGGAGCCGGGCTCGGTGGCGGGCACGACGAACGCGAGCAGACCCTCAACCAGATGCTCTCGGAGATGGACGGCTTCGAGACCACCGAGGGCATCGTGATGATGGCGGCCACCAACCGGCCCGACATCCTCGACCCCGCGCTGCTGCGGCCCGGTCGCTTCGACCGCCAGATCGTGGTGCCCCTCCCCGACCTCGAGGAGCGCCTGCCGATCCTCCAGGTGCACAGCAAGGACAAGAAGATGGCGCCCGACGTCGACCTCCGGCTGGTCGCGCGCGGCACGCCCGGCATGAGTGGCGCCGACCTGGCCAACCTCGTCAACGAGGCCGCGCTGCACGCCGTGCGCGGGGGCAAGCAGATGGTGGAAATGGAGGACTTCGAGGCCGCGCGCGACCGCGTGATCATGGGCCAGCGCCGCGAGTCGATCGCGTTGACGGAGAAGGAGAAGGAGCTCACCGCCTTCCACGAGGGCGGCCACGCCGTGCTCGCCTACGTGCTGCCCAACTCAGACCCGGTGCACAAGGTGACGATCCTGCCCACGGGCATGGCCCTCGGCGTGACGCAGCAGCTGCCGATGGAGGAGCGCCACACCTATCCGCTCGAGTACATCAAGGACACGCTGTGCGTGCGCATGGGCGGACGCTGCGCGGAGCAGATCGTGTTCGGCACGCTCACCACCGGCGCGAGCAACGACCTGCAGGGCAGCACCGAGATGGCCAAGCGCATGGTGCGCGAGTTCGGCATGAGCGACCGCATCGGTCCGATGGCCTGGGGCTCGCAGGGCATGGTCTTCCTGGGTGAGGACCTCATGCACACGCGCGACTACAGCGAAGAGACGTCGCGCGTGATCGACGAGGAGGTCGAGCGCATCCTGCGCGAGCAGGAGGAGCGCGCCACCGAGGAGCTGTTGCGACATCGCAAGGGCCTCGACGCGGTGGCCGCGGCGCTGCTCGAGAAGGAGACCATCGACGGCGCCGAGGTGGGGAGGCTGGTCGACGCCGCGTTCGGGCGCGCCGTCCACGGCGACGACAGTGACAAGGCCGTCCCCCACTTCGCGCCCACCGACGACCGCCCCGGCTCCCCCGATCGCGAGGCGTTCCCGGAGCCCGCCGCCGCGACCGACGACATCGGCAACGGCCACGCCGCACCGGCCGAGGTCACCCAGGAGCTCCCCCGCTAGCTCCGCCGGTGGAGCCGCGCAGCTGGGCCACCGCGGCCCACAGGTCGGTGGCCGACGGCGCGCCCACGAACGAGGCGCGTACCACGCCCTCGCCATCGGCGACGATGGTCACCGGTACCGCCTCGATGCCGTAGCGACGGTGGAGGCCCGGACGGGCGGCCACCTCCACCTCCTGCACGACGACCTCCGCGGCCGCGAGCACCCGGGCCTTCTCGACCGCGTCGGTGCACGACAGGCAGGTCGTCGAGGAGAACACCACCACCAGCCACGGCGCGTCGGGCCGCTCGAAGTCGACGCGGTCGAGCTGGGTGGGAACGGGCCAACGCCCCTGCGTCGGCGGCTCGGGCCGCCTGCGCCGGACGACGGCGGCCACGCCTGCGGCGAGCACGACGATCGCGGCGACGATGAGGAGGCGCTCCATGGGCGCCCTCAACTATGCATGGCCGGGTGAGCGAGGACCGAAGCGAAGCGGAGGACCGCAGCTCCCATGTGACAGACCGCAGCTCCCGTGTGACAGTCCGGCGCTCGTCGTGGCCGATGTGGGTGCTCGGTCTGGTGATCATGATCGACCAGGTCGATCAGAACATCGTGCGGGGCGTGGCGACACCGCTGAAGGACCACTTCCACCTGAGCGACCTGCAGCTCGGCATCCTGCTGTCCTCGTTCATCGCGGTGAACGGGTTGGTGAGCGTGCCCGCCGGCTACCTCGCCGACCGCTGGAACCGCACGCGCACCGTCGGGCACACGGTCGTGGCCTGGTCGGCCATCACTGCCCTGACCGCGGCGGCCTGGAACTACCCGGTGCTACTCGCCGTGCGCTCCGCGCTCGGCTTCGGGCAGGCGATCACCGAGCCGTCCGCCGGCAGCCTGCTCGCCGACTACTACCCGCACGAGGAGCGGGGGCGCGCCTTCTCCATCCAGCAGTGCCTGGTGTTCGTCGGCTTCGGGCTCGGCATCGGGCTCGGGGGCCTGGTGGGCGAGGCGTTCGGCTGGCGGGCCGCCTTCCTCGTCGTGGGGACGCCCGGCGTGCTCATCGCGCTCGCGGTGTACCGCCTGGAGGAGCCGCGGCGCGGTCACAGCGACCGCGTGCACCTCGGCGTCGAGGACGTCGATCGGGCCGGCGAGGTCGAGCACCACGCGTTGTTCGACGAGGGGTTTCGGGCGTTCGTCCGCAACATGAACCGCGGACTGCGAGACGACCTCAAGGTGATCCTTGCCATCCCCACCATGCGCTACGCGCTGGTCGGGGTGTCGTCGCTGCTCTTCACCGTGACCGCCGTCGCGGCCGCGCTCCCTCAATTCTACGAGCGCAGCCTCCACGTCGAGCAGGGCCACGCCGAGCTCTTCGTCGGCGCGTTGATCATCCTCGGCGGTATCCCCGGCGTGCTGCTCGGCGGACGCGTCGCAGACCGCGCCATGACGCGCATCCGCGGCGCGCGCATGGCGATTCCCGCGTACTGCGTGCTCGTCGGACAGACCGTGTTCGTGCTGTCGTACCTGCGGATGCCTCTCGCACCGACGTTCCTGCTCGAGGTGGCGGGGACGTTCATCATCACCCTCGCGGTGCCGTCGCTGCGTGCCGGCCTCTCCGACGCCATCCCCGCGAACCTCCGAGGCGCGGGCTTCGGCGCGTTCAACCTCGTCTCGGTGGTGTTCGGCCAGGCCATCGCCTCGGTGGTGGTGTTCGCCATCGCCGGCGCATTCGACGGCAACTTCCGCACCGCGCTGCTACTCGTCAGCCCGCCGGTGTTCATCGGCGGCCTCGTGTTCCTGCGGGCGCGCGACCACCTCGAGGACGACGCGGCCAAGATCTTCGCCGCCATCCTCGCCGCCATGGAGGCCGACAAGGAGACGCACAAGGAGGCGGACCCGGGGCCGGCTTAGAGCGGTGTGCCCATCGCCATGGCGCGGCCGGGGGCCGATGCGCGGTACAGGTCGCGCTCCACGACCACCGGCCCGGTCGCCTGGACGACGACGGAGGGCACGGGCCGCGCGATGTGGTCGGCGAGGCGAATCGGCAGTCGCCCGCGCGCCGGCACGCGCAGTCGCTGCAGGCCCGGAACGCGCACGCGCTTTTCCCCGTCCAGCGCGGTGACCGACACCGTCACCGCCCGGGCCCCGGGGTTCAACACCGTGACCCATTCCTCGACCGCGGCATCGGGCTCACCGGCGGCGAACGCCCAGCGCGACGCCGCCCGGGTGGCGCCCAGGGTGATGGCCAGGCCCGTCCGCGCCGACGGCGGCAGGGCCTCGACCGTGCGCTCGGCCACCACCGCGACGCCGTTCGTCGCGCGCACCACGATGGCGTGCCCGACGTTGGGTGGGACGCGCGGCTCTTCGTTGACGGTGAACGTCACGCGCGAGACGGCGGGCACGGTGAGACCGACGGGATCGGCCTCGCCCTGGTCGAGCAGCACCTCGATCTCGATGCGCGCTTCGCGCGCCGACGGGTTGAAGACATGGACGCGCTCGGTTGTGCCGTCGCCCGCGAAGCCCTCGGGGAAGTACCACACCGCGCGGGGGTCGGGAGCGCCGAGCGCGAGCGACACGCCGGTGCGCGGCACGTCGCCGGTTCCGTCGAAGACCTGGAGGCGCGCCACGACCAGGCGCCCGACGCGTGACGTGACGATGGTCGACACGGCCGCGCGGCGGCGCACGTAGTCGCCGACGGACACCGCCAGCATCCCCCTCCCCTTCACCACCAGGCCGGCCAACGCCTCCGGCACCGCCCGACCCTGCTCCGTGCTGAACGAGAGATCCACGAGCGCATCCTCGGGGAACGGGTTGAACACCATCAGCACCTCGGCTGCGTCGCGCGTGGTGGCGCCGTCCGCGAAGTACCAGGTGTCGGACGTGGACGACGCGCACGGCGTGGCGCTGTCGCCCTTGGGGCCCCGGGTGACGAGCTCGGCCACGACCTGGCCGCCGTCCATCTCGACGAGGGCCGACGCGTTGTCGGCGGTCACCACGTCGGCGAGGCGGACGCCCGCCCGGCCCGCGGCCGGCACGCGGACCGGCACCGAACGGCGGCTTCCCTTGTCGGGGACGACGGTGACGCGGCCACGGAGCACCCTTCTCCCCGCGTTGACGAGCACGACCGTGCCGACGGCGTCGCCGTCGGGCCGGGCGTGGGCGCCGGTGCAGTACCACGTGGACGACGTGGCCGACGCGGGCGCGGCCCCCGACCCCACCGCGAGAGCGACAGCGCGCGTCGTCGAGGGCCGGCCGGCGCGATCGGCGAGACCGCCCGCCAGCAGGAGGCCGGCGACGACGACGAGCACCGGCAGCCGGCCGCGACTCACGCGGGCCGTCGCCGGCTCCGGCGCACGTACCCCACGGCCACGGCCCAGAGCGCGAGCTCGAGCGCGAGCGCGCCGTAGCGGAGCGGCGAGGTCGAGAAGTGCAGCGTGGCCTGCCCGCCCCGGTTGACCCGGAACGACCGGGCCCACCCGAACGCGGTGCCGCGCCGGGTGCCCTTGCCCGAGACCGACAGCTTCCACCCGTCCGCATTGTCGGACAGGAAGACGGTCGCGTCCCCCGGAACCCGCCCCCGGAACCGCGCGGGAGAGCGCTCCTGCCGCAGCACGGGACGGCTGCCGCTGAGGTCGGCGCCGCGCGACGTCGGGCGCAGGCTCACGCCCCGGTCGAGGACGGCGCGTCCCGCGCCCCACGCGGTGTTCTCGTAGACGACCACCGACGGGTCGGACGGCACCAGCTTGAAGTCGACCTGGGCCGCGAACGCTTGCGAGACGACGGTGGGCACCGGCGTGCGCGGCGCCCGGATGCGCCCGGGAGCGAGCCGGCCCGTCACGACCAGGTAACGCACGGCCATCGGCGCCAGCAGGTGACCGAGCTGGGTGGTGTCGCCGCGGCGCGCCGCGCCGATCGCATCGGGGATGAGCCTGTCGGCGCGTGTCTCCGGCCCCGGCCACAGGTCGGTCGCCTCGGGCGGGCCGTCGCGCGACGTCGCATAGGCGAGGCCGTCGCCGAGGTCCCAGCCGTCGAGCGGGAGCGCGGCGGCGTCGCCCACCCAGAGGATCCGGAACGTGCCCGCCCGTTGCTTGGCTCGCGTCCAGTCGAGCGCCTGGGACACGCCCGCGGAGGGCATGTGCCACCGGCCGTCGCCTGCAGCGCCCAGCACGGGGAGCGCGCCCGCGATGACCGCTCCCGCGGCGCCGACCGACGCGACCTGGCGCCACCCGAAGCGGAAGCGGCGCAGGTCGATGTCGAACGCGACCACGCCGAGGGCCGCCGACGCGGCCAGCGCCGCCGCCGCGGGCGCGAGGAGGACCTCGGGCGTCTGGAACCCGCCGGGGAGCCAGCCGCGGCCGGTCGCCCACGCCACCCCGAAGCAGGCCAGGGCCACGAGCCACAGCCGGGTGGCCCACCAGAGCCGCCAGCTGCGCCCGATCACGAGCGGGAGCGCGGCGGCCACCAGGAACGCCCAGCCGAGGGGGGCGGCGCCGAGAGGACCGGTCTGGAACCGGAGGTACGCGCCCAGCCCGAGCGACCCGTCGAGCGCGGTGGGCACGCCCCCGAGCGCCGACCAGCGGTCGCCCCAGCCGGCGACGTCGAGCGTCCACGGGAACAGGAGGGCGGCGGCGACCGCGACACCGGCGGTGCCCGCGATGGCCGCGCGGAACGGCGCAGGGCCGCCGACCAGCAGCGACCCTGCGGTGAGGCCGACGGACGCCACGAGGACGGCGACGGCGAGAGCGGGCGCGAACGCGGCCGAGAGCGCGAGCACCAGTCCCAGGGCCACGACCTTCCGCAGGCGGAAGCGACTCCCGCCTGCCGGGTCACCGTCGTCGAGCGGGTCCGCGCCCGTCAGCCGCGCGAGGTGGGAGAGCAGCCAAGGCGCGGCGGCGTACGCGACGAGACCGGGCATCCGCCCCCGGGCCAGCGCGTTGTAGGGCACGGGCACGCTCAGGTACACGATCACCGCGACGACGCGGGCGCGGGCCGCGCCGAGATCGCGGGTGAGGCGAAACGCCCCGATCGCACCCACCGGCCACGCGCCGAGCACGAGCAGCGTGCGGAGCAGGCTCATGTGTCCGAGCACGAGGAACCCGGCGCCGCCCAGGAGCGCGAACGCCGGCGGGGCCGGGGCCTCGACGCCCAGACCGGCGGGCCGCCACCCGGTGAGGAAGTGGCGGAAGAACGTGACGGGGCTCCCGGGGAACGCCGCCAGCTGTCCGACCGCGGGCACCTCGCGGCCGGCCACGTGGCGGTCCCCGACGACGACGGCGAGGATGAGGACACCGAGCAGGCCGGCAGCCGCGCGCGCCGGGCCGTTGCGCAGCGAGCCGGCCAGGCTGCGCCCCGCCTCGGTGAGGGCGCGGACGCCTTCACGCCCACCGACGCGCACCCGGATCTCGGCGCGCAGCTCGGCGCTGCCCCCCGTCTGCAGGCGACGCACCTCCGCGTCGGGCACGGTGCGGAGACGCTGCGCGGCCTTGCGCAGCGGTCGCAGCCGGGGCAGGGCGCGGATGTTCGCAGGCCATGCCGATGCGAGCCCGCGCGCGTCGGCCATGCGGCCGCGCGCGGCGGCCAGCAGCACCTGCACGACCGTGACGAACATCGCCTGCGGCAACACGCGCACGAGGTGGAACCGGCTGTAGTTCTTCAGCGTGGCGCGCAGCCGATGGTGCGCCGCCGCTCGACGGCCCTCGGTGACGAGCCCGCCGTAGCGGGGCCCCTCGACCTCGAGGTGACGCACCCGCGCGGCCGGTGCCACCAGGACGCGCGCGCCCACGATCTGGGCCCGCCAGCAGAGGTCGACGTCGTCGCCCTGCTCTCGCATCTCGGTGTCGAAGCCGTCGAGGGCGTCGAACAGGTCGCTGCGGACGAGCAGACACGCGGTGGGAACCGCGAAGACGTCGCGCACGGCGTCGTGCTGCTCCTGGTCGAGCTCGCCCCGCTCGACGATCGGCGCGACCGCGCCCGTCTTGTCCACGTTGAGCCCCACCGCGAGGAGGCGCTCGGGCGCGTCCCACTCGACGAGCTTCGGGCCGACGATCCCGGCGTTCGACCGGAGGGCCTCTTCGACGAGCAGGCGCAGGGCATCGGGGTCCGGCGCCACGTCGCCGTGCAGGACGGCGAAGTAGGCGGCGCCCTCGACCGCGCTGAGCACCTCGTTGGCGGCGGCGGGAAAGCCCGGGTCCTCGGCGAGCCGGCGCACGTAGGCACCCGGCAGCGCCGCGGCCACGCGGGGCGTGGGATCGGTCGCGCTGGCCGCGTCGATCACGAGCACCGAGACGCTGGGGTAGTCCTGCCGACCGAGGCAGGCCAGGACCTCCTCGAGCCACGGCCCCGGATCGGTGACCACGACGACCGCCACGACCGGAGGCGCGCCCGGCGGTTCAGTGGGGTGGGGGTCCATGTCCTGGCCGCCGAGAGTAGTCCCCCGGTGACGCAGATTGGTGCCTGTTTGCTTGCAAAAGTTTATGGATAGACGTAGGCTTGCAAGCACACGCCGTTCGGGAGAGTGGTCTTCATGGCAGATGTTCGCAACGCGGCGAGAGACGCCGCCTATATCAGCGTCGGGCTGGGCGTGCTCGCGTACCAGCGGGCCCAGGTGCGCCGCCGCGAGCTGCAGCAGCAGGTCGAGGCCCAGCTGGCCGGCACCGGCGAGCAGCTGCAGAAGCTGACCAAGCAGGTCGAGGGGCGCATCACGCCGGTGATCGCCCAGCTCACCGGGCGCGGCAAGGCGGCCTGAACCGGCTACCCCCTCGAGGCTCTACGCGCTCGAGGCTCTACGCGCTCGAGGCTCTACGCGCTCGAGGCTCTACGCCTTTGCGGCTCTACGCCCTTGAAGCGATGGCCTCCTGGTACACGGCGCGGGTCGCTCGGACGCAGCGATCCCACGTCAGCTCCCGGGCACGCCGGAGGCCGGCCGCGCTCAGCGCCTCGCGGCGGTCGCGGTCGTCGAGCAGGCGCGCGATCGCGCCAGCCCACAGCTCCTCGTCGTGGGGGACCAGCTCCCCGGCCTCGCCCACCAGCTCCACCAGCGGCGGCACGTCGCTGCACAGCACGGGCGTGCCCTGCCCCATCGCCTCCAGCACCGGCAGGCCGAACCCCTCGTGGCGGGTCGGCAGGGCGAACAACGCCGCGCCGCGGTAGAGCGGGAACAGATCGGCGTCGGCGACCCGTCCGAGGACGCGGATTCGATCGCCGAGCGACGTCGCCCCGGGCATGTCCGCGATCTCCTCGTGCAGCCAGCCCCGCGCGCCGACGAGCACCAGCAGGTGGGGCAGCCCGTGGCGCTCGACGGCGCGGCCGAAGCCGGCGACGAGCAGCCGGAGGTTCTTGCGCGGCTCCTGGGTGCTGACGCAGAAGACGTACGGCCGGGCGCCGATCGCGAACGTGCGACGCACCCGCTCCACGTCGTCCGGCGAGACCTCGATCTGGTCGGCACCGTGGGGCACCACCCGGAGACGTGAATCGTCGAGGCCGGTGTGGCGCGCCACCTCGACCGCGGCGGCGCGCGAGACGGTGATGATGCGATCGGCCCGCTCGACCGCCGCTTTCATCCCCTGCGCGTGGAAGCGGCGGCCCCGGCGCGTGAACGTCTCGGGATGCTCGATGAAGCCGGCGTCGTGCAGGGTCACGACCAACGCGGCTCGCCCGCGCGGCGGCACCGCGCCGGACGGGGCATGGACGACGTCGAGCCCGCGCAGCCGGCGCGAGAGGGTGGTGAGCGATGGCGCGCCGGCCAGGTGCCAGAGGTCGTAGAGGACGGGACGGGGCAGGCCCAACAGGGCCGGGCGAGCCAGTCCGTAGGTGGCCATCACCCGGCGGACCGACGCAGGCGGGTGGGCGGCCGCGAACGCGGTGACCTCGTCCGCGGGCTCGAGGGTCGTCAGTAGGGTGGCCAGCCGTGCCGTGTACCGTCCGATCCCGCCCGGTGCCGAGTGAAACAGCTGTTCCACGTTCAGGCCCACGCGCATGACGGTCATTCTCCACGTCCAGCCCGTCGCCGAGCGCGGAGGCTCCGACCAGCTGCTGCTGCGCATGATCCGCGACCTGCCGTCGACGGAGTTCGAGAACCACGTCGTCGTGCCCGGCCCGAGCCCGCTGGCGGCCGAGTTCGAGGCTGCCGGCGCCCGGCTCCACGTCGTGCCCATGCGCCGGCTGACGTTGAGCGCACCGCTCGGCTACCGCGTCGCGTACGCGCTCGCCTGGCCGGTCGTCGTCGCGCGCATCGCGCTCGTGGCCCGACGGGTCCGCGCCGACGTCGTCCACACCAACTCGCTGCACTCGCTCTACGGCTGGGCCGTGGCCCGTCTCGTCCGGCGGCCCCACGTGTGGCACGCGCGCGAGATCGTGGTGCAGTCGGGACCTGCGCTGCGGCTCGAACGTCTCCTCGCCATGCGCTTCGCCGACGTCGTGGTCGCCGCCTCGAACGCGATCGCGGCACAACTGCAACCCGACAACGTGCGCGTCATGACCGACGGCGTCGACGCCGATGTGTTCGGCCCGCATCGCGCCGGGCGCTTCCGCGCCGCCGAGGGCATCGCCGACGACACGCCGTTGTGCGGCTTCGCCGGACGGGTCGACACGTGGAAGGGCCTCGACGTCCTCTTGGACGCGTTCCCCCTCATTCGTGCGTCGAGCCCAACCGCAGAGCTCGTGATCGCAGGCGGGACCGTGCTCGGCAAGGAGCGCTACGCGGCCTTCCTCCGCGAGCGGGTGGAGGCCATGCCGGGTGTGCGATGGCTCGGTGCTCGGGACGACGTCCCCGAGCTGCTCGCCGACCTCGACGTGTTCGTCCTGCCCTCGACCACGCCCGAGCCCTTCGGCATGGCGCTGGTCGAGGCGCTGGCCAGCGGGGTTCCCTCGGTGGCGACGGACGCCGGCGGCCCGCGAGAGATTGCGGCGCACGTCGGCGAGGCGCTGCAGCTGGTGCCCTCCGGGGAGGCGGCACCGCTCGCCGGCGCGGTGACGTCCAGGCTCCCTGCCGCGAGCTCGGCCGCGGATCGCCGCGCCCGCCCGCCGCGGTGGACGGCGCCCCGCCCCGACTACGCCGGCCTGTTCCGCGACGTATCGAGGCGCGGCGCTCTCACGAAGCGGTTCGACCCGCGCTGAGCCGTTTGGTCAGCCGTCGACCGCGACGGATCCCCGGCGGCAGCTCGCGCACCAGCATGCGGTCGATCTCGTGATGGCTGCGGACGGCCTCGCGCTGGATCCGCCGGCGACGCGACAGCATCGCCGGCGCGCTGACGACAACCCGCAGCAGGGCCCTGACGTGCGCGCCGAGCAGCCCGAGGCGGACCGAGCCCCAGAACAGCCCCACCTGCAGGAAGAGGAACCGGGGGAGGTAGCGGCACGCGAGGGGTGCGGGCACGTCCTTCAGGAAGAGGAACCACGAGTTCTTGACGAAGTGGTAGCGGCCGAACGGCGTCATCCCGCCCCCGGAGCTGGCCCCGACCCGGTGGTACACGACCGCGCTCGGTTCGTAGAGCACCGAGAAGCCGGCCAGCTGGGCGCGGAACGACAGGTCGACGTCCTCGAAGTACGCGAAGAAGTCGTCGTCGAACGGGCCCACGGCGGCGAAGAGCGCGCTGCGATAGACGCTCGCGGCACCCGACACCGCGAACACCGCCTTCGCGTCGTCGTACTGCCCGCGGTCGAGCTCGTCGCGACCACGCGGGAACGGAAGGCCCCAGATCGAGTAGAGCTCGCCGGTCGAGTCGAGCCGGCCCGTGGGCTGGGATCCTTCGGCGCGGTAGATCTTCGGCGCGCACGCCCCGGCCACCGGCTCCGACGCCAGCCGCGCCGTCAACCGCTCGAGCCAGTCGGGCGCGGCCCACGCGTCGTTGTTGAGGAGGGCCACGAACTCCCCGCGTGCGGCGGCCACGCCGGCGTTCACCCCTCCGGCGAACCCCTGGTTCACCGCGAGCGCGACGAGCCGCACGTCGGGATGGTGGCGGCGAAGGTGCTCGGCGGAACCGTCGGCGGACCCGTTGTCGACGACGATGATCTCGAGATCGCGGACGGTCTGGGCCCGCACCGACTCGAGGCACCGGTCGATGAGGTCGCGGCCGTTCCAGTTCGGCACGACCACCGAGATCCGGGGCGACGGCGTCATCGCTCCGCCGCGACGCGGTGGTAGAGCGCAGCCAGGCCGTCGGCACATGCCCTCCACGAGTAGCGCGAGAGCCGGTTGCGCCCCGCCTTCATGAGCCGCGTCTGCAGCGCGTCGTCGTCGAGCATGCGTGCGAGCCCGTCGCTCAAGGCTGCGTCGTCGCCGGCGGGAACGAACAGGGCGGCGTCGCCCAGCACCTCCGGCAACGACCCCACCTCGGTCGCGACGACGGGCACGCCGGCCTCCATCGCCTCCAACGGCGTGAAGCCGAATCCCTCGTAGCGGGAGGGGAGGGCGAACACCGACGCCCCGCGCAACAGCGCCGATCGCCCCGCCTCGTCGAGATAGCCGAGGCGAACCACCCGGTCGCCGTGACGGGCCCGCCGCACTTCCTCGCCGAAGGTGTCGACCGCCCATCCATCGGCCCCGGCCACCACCAGGTTCACGTCGTCGCGCTCCGCCGCGAGTTGGTCGAACGCGCGCACGAGCGCGGCGTAGTCCTTTCGGGGCTCCACCGTGCCGAGGGCCAGGATGTAACGGTCGGCGCCCGCCATGCGCCGGCCCGCGGTGGGACTGCCGGCGGCAAGGGGAGGCACGCCCGGCGCGACGGTGGAGACGCGCGCCGGGTCGGCACCGAGCAGGGTCACCACCTCCTGGGCCACGAACGATGAGAGGGTGTGCACCGACGCGTCTCCGGCGATGGCCCGGCGCAGCGACCGCAGGTCGAAACGGGCCTTGCGCGTGCGCAGCTCTGGAAAACGGAGCAGCGCGAGGTCGGGAACCGTGACGACACGCGCCGCGTGCCGGGCCCGGGGCACCGCGAAGTTGGTGCCGTGCAACACGTCGACCCCACCGCCGGGCAGCCGTATCCGGGCCCGCCCCACTCCCAGGGGCAGCGTGAGGCTCCCCGCGCCCCGGCCCCGCCAGGGCATCGCGTACGCGGCCACGTCGAGCTCCGGCAGCTCCGCGAGCGCCTCCATCGCGCCGAACGTGAACACCCCGACACCCGTACGGGTGCCCAGGAGCGGCGTGGCGTCGAGGGCGACACGCAAACGGCGCGGCGACGGTTGGGACAAGTTCGCTCAGCATGACACCCGCTCACGGGTGTCACGGGCGTCCTGGCACCCGGGGGGGTCATTCTGCGACCATGCTGGAGGTATGGGACGCCTCGCCACCGACGTCCGCGTCTCTCCGACCGACCCCCCGGTGAAGCGCGTCCGTCTCCGGAGCCTCGTGCGCGCCGCCCGTCCGAAGCAGTGGGCGAAGAACGTGCTCGTGTTCGCGGCGCCCGGCGCGGCCGGCGTCCTCTCGCACGGCGACGTGCTCGTCGACACGCTGCTGGCCTTCGTGGCCTTCTGCCTCGCCGCCAGCGGCACCTACTACCTGAACGACGCGGCCGACGTGGAGGCCGACCGTCGCCACCCCACCAAGCGGCGGCGCCCGATCGCCGCCGGCGACGTGCCGCTCCGCCTCGCGGTGGTCTTGGGCGCGATGCTCCTCGTCGCCGGCCTGGGCGTTGCCCTCCTCGTGCGGTGGGAGCTCCTCGTGGTGATCGCCGTCTATATCGGCCTGACGGGCAGCTACACCGTCTGGCTCAAGCACGTCGCCGTGATCGACATCGCGGTGGTCGCATCCGGCTTCATCATGCGGGCCATCGCAGGCGGCGTGGCGACCCACCTGCCCATCTCCCAGTGGTTCCTCATCGTGGCCTCGTTCGCCTCGCTCTTCGTCGTGGCCGGCAAGCGCTACGGCGAGCACCGTGAGATGGGCGACGACCGGGCCGACACCCGCTCGACGCTCGCCCTGTACACGCTCCCCTACCTCCGCTACGTGTGGATGATCGCATCGGGTGTGGCCATCACGGCCTACTGCCTGTGGGCGTTCGAGCAGTCTGCCGGGCGCTCGGGCCTCCCCTGGTTCGAGCTGTCGATCATCCCCTTCGTGATCGCGCTCCTCCGCTACGCGTTGCTCCTCGAGACCGGTCACGGGGCCGCGCCCGAGGACGTGATCCTCGGTGACCGAACGCTGCAGGTCATCGGAGTGGTGTGGCTGACGGTGTTCGCGTGCGCCGTCTACGTCGGGAAGTGACGCGGTGAACAGCGAGTCGCGCCTGCTCACCGGTTGGGGGCGCACGGTGCCGACGCGCAGCGACGTGCACCGGCCCCTGGCCGGCGACGACGTCGACGCGATGCTGAAGGAAGCCGACGACCGCGGTGCGATCGCGCGCGGTCTCGGCCGGGGCTACGGCGACGTGGCGCAGAACGCAGGCGGGCGCGTGCTCGACATGACCTCGCTCCGTCGCGTGCGCAGCATCGACCTGGGCGCGGGCACCATCACCGTCGACGCCGGCTTCAACCTCGACGCGCTGATGCGACTGATCGTGCCCCTTGGATGGTTCGTGGCGGTCACGCCCGGCACGCGCCACGTCACCGTCGGCGGAGCGATCGCCAGCGACATCCACGGCAAGAACCACCACCGCGACGGCAGCTTCTGCGACCACGTCCTGTCCATGGAGCTGCGCACCCCGGCCGGCGAGCACCTCCGCCTGACAGCCGACGACACTCCCGACGAGTTCTGGGCGACCGCGGGCGGCCTCGGCCTCACGGGCGTCGTCACCGAGGCGACCTTGCAGTTGCTGCCGATCGAGACCAGCCGCATCCGGGCCGACACGCAACGCTGCTCCGACCTCGACGAGCTGATGACGCTCATGCACGAGGAGGACGAGCGCTACCGCTATTCGGTCGCCTGGATCGACTGCCTCGCGCGCGGCACGTCGATGGGACGCGCCGTGCTCAGCCGCGGTGAGCACGCGAGCCTCGACGCTCTGCCGGTCGACGAGCGCGCGACCGCGCTCGCGTTCGATCCCCACACCCGGCTGGCGGCTCCGCCCTGGGCACCACCCGGTCTGCTCAACCGCCTCACCGTCCGCGCCTTCAACGAGCTGTGGTTCCGCAAGGCGCCCCGGCACGACATCGGGGGGCTCGAGTCGATCAGCTGGTTCTTCCACCCGCTCGACAGCGTGAGCGGCTGGAACCGGCTCTACGGCCGGACCGGTTTCGTGCAGTACCAGTTCGTCGTCCCGTTCGGGCAGGAGGACGCGGTCCGCGAGTCGGTGCGCCGCCTCAGCGAGGCCCGCACCCCCTCGTTCCTGGCCGTGCTCAAGCGCTTCGGGCCGGGGCACGGCCTGCTCTCGTTCCCGATGGCGGGCTGGACGCTCGCGCTCGACATCCCCTCCGCGCTGCCCGGCCTCGCCCGCCTGCTCGACGACCTCGACGACCTGGTCGTGGGCGCGAACGGCCGCGTGTACCTCGCGAAGGACTCGCGACTGCGCCCCGAGCTGCTCGCCATCATGTATCCCGAGCTCGACCGCTGGCGCGAGATCCGCGCCCGCCTCGACCCGGACGCCGTGATGTGCTCCGATCTGGCCCGGCGTCTGCAACTCGTGTGAGAGTGAGCCCGTGAGCGAGGACCCACGCCGGACATGGACGGTCAACCCGCGAGCGAGGACCGAAGCGAAGCGGAGGACCGCAGCTCCCATGTGGCAGTCGGTGATGCCGTGAAGGACGCGCTCGGGTCCGTGCAGTCCGTGCTCGTGCTCGGCGGCGGCAGCGACATCGCACGCGCCACCGTCAAGGCGCTGGTGGCCGACCGCGCCCGCACGGTCACGCTGGCCGCCCGCCGGCCCGAGCGCCTCGACGACCTGGCGCTGGAGCTGAAGGAGGCGGGGGCCACCGACGTACGGCTCCTGACGTTCGACGCCGACGACCTCGACAGCCACCCCGCGTTCGTCGCGGACGCGTTCGCGGCGCGCGACATCGACCTGGTGCTGCTCGCCTTCGGTGTGCTGGGCGACGCCGACCGCACTCGCGTCGACCGCAGGGCGACCCTCGACCTGCTCCACACCAACGTCATGGGCAGCGTGTCGGTGCTCATGCCGGTCGTCGAGCGGCTCAAGGCGCAGGGCCACGGCACGATCGTCGTGCTCTCGTCGGTGGCCGGCGAGCGCGTCCGCAAGTCGAACTTCCCCTACGGCGCGTCGAAGGCGGCGGTCGACGGCTTTTGCTCGGGTCTCGCCGACTTCCTGCAGGGCTCGGGGGTGCACGTCATGGTCGTCCGCCCCGGCTTCGTCGACACCAAGATGACCGCCGGCATGGACAGGAAGCCGATGAGCACCACGCCCGAGAAGGTGGCCGACGTGATCGTCGCCGGGCTGCGCAAGGGCTCCGACACGGTGTGGGCCCCGCCCCCGATCCGATGGGTGTTCGCCGCGCTGCGCCACCTACCCAGGGCCCTGTTCCGCCGCCTCGACCTTTGAGCGCGGGCCGGCGCGCGATGTCGGCGCGATGAGGGCGGTGGCTGCGTTCGATTTCGACGGCACGCTGGTCGAGCGCGACAGCCTGCTCCCGTTCCTCCAACGCGTGTGTGGCACCGCGGCGGTCGCACGCGCCCTCGCCATCGAGTCGCCGCGCCTCGCCCGGCTGGCCGCGGGCGGCGGCGACCGCGACCTGTTCAAGGCGCGGCTCTTTGGGCGCCTGCTGGCCGGCCGCCGGGTCGTCGACCTCGACCAGGTGGTGAGCGACTACGCCGCCCACGTCACCGCCCGCCGGGTGCGATCCGACATGCTCGAGGTCGTCGCATGGCATCGCCGCGAAGGCCACGAGCTCGTCATCGTGTCCGCGTCCCCCGAGCTCTACCTCGCCGCCATCGGACGGCTGCTCGACTTCGACGCGGTGCTCGGCACGCGACTCGAGGTCGACGACGACGGCCGCCTCACCGGTCGCCTCGCCGGGCGCAACGTACGAGGGGCGGAGAAGGTGGCCCGGCTCCGAGCCCATCTCGGCGAGGGCCCGATCCGCCTCTGGGCCTACGGAGACAGCGCGGGCGACCGCGAGCTCCTGGCGCTCGCCGACGTCGCCACCCGGGTCAGCCGGAGGCGACAGCCCCGGCCCCAGTCGCCCGCGGAGCCCGTGGCGGACGGCGGCGGTCCACCAGCCACCAGCCCACCAGGCCCGTCAGCGTCGCCGCCGACACGGCCGCCCCCAGCAGCAGGCCCGGAGCCCGGTAGCGCAGTGTGACCCGGTGGCGTCCGGGGCCCACCGGCACGCCCTGCACGAGCCCGTCGACGCGCAGGACCGGCGCGGCGCGACCGTCGACGGTGGCCGTCCAGCCCGGGAACCACGCCTGGCTGACGACGAGCACGCCGTCGCGTGCGACCGTGGTGTTCACGTCGACCGAGTTGGTCCTCCACCGGATCGTCGACACGGAGCCCGCAGTTCCCGGTGTCCGCGCCCGTCGACACGCGCGACAACTCGTCTCGACCAGCGCGTCGGCGGAGGGGTCGAACGCGACCGCTCCCGACACCCGACGCCGCGCCTCGCGCGGGGTGACGCGCGACGCGGACCCGACGACGAAGGCAGCAGGCAGTCGCGGCCGGTAGTCGTAGCGCACGCTGCGTCCCCCCCGGACCAGGCGCCCCGGGCCGAGCGACGCAGGCGCGTCGAGACCCGGGTCGACGAGCACGACCGACACGCGCAGCAGGTCGAGCAGGTGGTTCCCTGGTCGCAACGCGCTCGTCTTCGGATCGACGCGGCCGAGGTAGTCCATCGAGAGCGCCTCGAGGTAGCGGCGGGGCGCCAGTGGGTCGAACCCGTTGGCCGACCGCACGCGTTTGAGGTCGGTGACGTCGGGGTCCTCGGGGGTGCCGAACCGGCTCCCGACGGACAGGTAACGCACGATGCCGCCGGGTGCGTCGTTCATGGGACCGAAGCGCGGGCCGACCGTGAGCGACCGGTCAGCCGCGAAGCGGGCCAGGCTCGGACTGCCGCTCCGCCACTCGAACCAGGCTCCGAAGGCGACCACCGCGTCCACCGCGACCGCCAAGGTCAGCAGCGTGCATGCGGCGCGCGGCGCGCGTAGGGCGAGAAGACAGAGGCCCGCCCCCGCGACAGCCATGAGCACGGGCACCAGGAGCGCGTACGTGCGCGTGTCGCCGTGCGCGACGAAGGGGCGCACCGGCCCGAGCTGGGGCACGACGAACGCACCCACGAGCACGGCGAGCGCGGTCGCGGTTGCCGCGATCGCGGTGACCCTGCGGGTGGCCGGATCGCGGAGGCGCGCCACTCCGTAGGCGGCGACGAGGGTCACGACGAGATCGAGCCCGACGACGTCACGGGCCCACGACCGGAACTGGCCGAACACGGGTAGCGCGTGCACCACGTGGCCCACCGGCGTCGTTCGTCCGAGCGCCATCAGGAGCGTGACCACCCCGACGACGACGAGCGCGCTCACGCGCCGGTCACGTCGCGCCGCGCCCAGCCCGGCCACCGCGAGCGTGAGCACGACCATGCCCGGATAGCCGCTCATCTCGGGCAGGTTCCACCGACCGCGGTAACGGTCGGTGTACGGGCCCTCTGCGGGATGGTTGCCGAAGAGGAAGGGGAACGCGAGGAGTGCGGTGTGCGAGCCGGGCAGCGAGAAGCTGACCGCGGTCTCGTAGTCGATGTGCGAACGATCGGTGTCGGGGACGATCGTCGTCGTGGGCACGAGCTGCACCGAAGCCAGGGCGGTGCCGATCGCGACGAGCAGGAAGGCGACGGCCAGCGCCCGGATGCTCGTCAGCGCGACGGCGTACACCCCGACGATGAGGACGACCAGCGCGAACATCTGGCCGTGCCCGGCGAGCAGCGTCAGCGCGAGCGCGCCCGAGGCGAGGAGCACACGCGGAGGTGTCACGCGCTCGCGCAGCAGCTCGAACCCGTAGAGCACCCACGGGAGCCAGGCGATGCTGGCGATGAGGCTCTGGTGGGTCAGGTGCGCGAACAGGAACGGGCTGAGACCGAACGCCACGCCGGCCACGGCCGCGCCGGCGTCGTCGTCGCATAGCCGGCGGGCGAGCAGGAACGCGCCCAGCCCGGCCACCGCGAAGCTGCTGATGACGATCGCGTTGTTCGCCAGCACCGGCGGGAGCACGAGGAACAGCCAGTTCGGTGGGTAGAAGACCGCGACCTGGTTCGTCGCGAGCAGTGGGTAGCCGGAGAACGCGTAGGGGTGCCAGACGGGCAGGTTGCCGTCGCGCACGACGCGCGCCGCGAGCATGTGCTGAGGGAGCAACTCGTTGTACGCATCGCCGGGCGCGATCAGGCGCCGCCCGAGCAGGCCGGTTGCGAACACGACGAGCGGCCCCACGACCGACACCCAGGCGAGCGGGGGCATACCGGCGAGACACTACCGGTAGCCTCCGGGCGTGATCGTCGCCCTGGCCGGTGGAGTCGGTGCCGCGCGCATGCTGCGCGGCCTCGTCGCCGCGGTCGACCCCGCGAGCGTGGTGGCGGTCGTCAACACGGGTGACGACGTCGTCCTGCACGGCCTGCACGTCAGCCCCGACCTCGACACCGTGACCTACACCCTCGCCGGCGCCATCAACCGCGAGACGGGCTGGGGCCTCGTCGGCGAGACGTGGGCCGCGATGGACGCGCTCGAGCGTTACGGCCCCGGGCTCACGTGGTTCCGCCTCGGCGACCGCGACCTGGCGACCCACCTCTACCGCACGCACCGCCTGCACGAGGGCGTCCCGCTGTCGACGGTGACCGCCGAGATCGCCGCCGCCTGGAACCTCCGCCTGCGCCTGCTGCCGATGACCGACGACCGTGTGGAGACGCGCGTCGACGTGGTCGACGACGGCGAGATCGGCTTTCAGGAGTACTTCGTGGGTCGCCGCCACGCGGTGCCCGTGCGCGGCGTGCGCTATGCCGGCGCGGACGAGGCCCGGCCCGCTCCGGGCGTGCTGGCGGCGCTCGAGGCCGCCCGGACGGTCCTGATCTGCCCCTCGAACCCCATCCTGTCCATCGCCCCCCTGCTCGCGGTGCCCGGCGTGCGCGCCGCGGTCGAGAAGCGCCGGGAGGACACCGTCGCCGTGTCCCCCATCGTCGCCGGCGCCGCGATCAAGGGCCCCGCCGACCGGTTGCTCGTCGAGCTGGGCCACGAGTCGTCGGTGGTCGGGGTGGCGCGCCTGTACGCGCCGTTGGCCTGCGCCCTCGTGATCGACGAGGCCGATGCCGGCCTGGCGCGGGCGGTCGAGGCGGAGGGGATGCGATGCGTCGTCGCCCCCACCGTCATGCACGGCCCGGCCGAGGCCGAGGCGTTGGCGCGGGTGTGCCTGCAGGCGATCGCGTCGACATGACCGCGGGCATCGAGATCATCCCCGTCGAGGGCGTGCCCGAGGTGCGACCGGGTGACGTGCTCGCCGACCTCATCCTCGCGGGCATCGCGCTGCACGACGGCGACGTGCTCGTCGTCACCCAAAAGGTGGTCTCGAAGGCCGAGGGCCGGTTGGTCGCGATCGATCCCGACGACCTGGCCGCGCGTCGCACGCTCGTCGAGCGCGAGTCGGTGCGCGTGCTCAGGCGGCGTGGCGACCTGATCATCAGCGAGACGGCTCACGGCTTCGTCTGCGCGAACGCGGGCGTCGACCTCTCCAACGTGGAGGCGGGCCACGCCGCGCTGCTCCCCGTCGACGCGGATCGCTCGGCCCGGCGGATCCGTGACGGCGTGCGCGCCCGGGTCGGCGTCGAGGTGGGCGTGATCGTGTCCGACACGTTCGGCCGCGCCTGGCGGCGCGGCCTCACCGATGTGGCCATCGGGTGCGCGGGCGTCGCCGCCATCGTCGACCTGCGCGGCACCGCGGACGCCCTCGGCCGGGTCATGCAGGTCACCGAGGTGGCGGTGGCCGACGAGCTGGCCGCCGCGGCCGAGCTCGTCATGGGGAAGGCCTCGGGCGTGCCTGCCGCGGTCGTCCGTGGGGTCGACCCGACGTGGCTGCGCGAGTCGTCGGTGCGCGCCGAGCTGGTGCGCCCGGCGGCGGAGGACCTGTTCCGCTGACCCCGTTCCGCCGACCCTGTTCCTCTGACTGCGCCGGTCAGCCCCGGGCGCGGAACCAGTCGAGCACCTGGCCGGCGCCCTCGGGGAGCTCGGTCCACGCCTTCCAGCCCAGGTGGATCCCGGCCCGGGCCGGGTCGAGCGACGAGCGGGCCAGCTCGCCCGGTCGGGCGGGGGCGTAGCGCGGCGGTGAGGTGACGCCCGCGACCGACGCCATCGAGTCGTACAGCTGGTTGACGCTCGTCTCCCGGCCGGTGCCGATGTTCGCCAGCAGCCCCGAGCCCCGGGTGGCGGCCCGGGCGAAGGCGTCGACCACGTCGTCGACGTAGACGAAGTCGCGCGTCTGCTCACCGTCGCCGAAGACGGTGCAGGGCTCGTTGCTGAGGAGGTGACCGGCGAAGATGGCGACGACACCTGCCTCGCCGTGGGGGTCCTGGCGGGGCCCGTACACGTTGGAGAGCGCGAGCGCGGTGAACTCGACGCCGTGCAGCTCCCGGTAGGTGACGAGGTAGTCGCCCGCCGCCTTCTTCGACACGCCGTACGGCGACAATGGCCGCTGCGGGTGCGACTCGCGCACGGGCAGCTCCTCGGGCTCGCCGTACAGCGTGCCACCGCTGGCCGCGAACACGACCTTGCGCGTCGGTCCCTGGCGGGCGCCCTCGAGGACGTTGAGGGTGCCGATGATGTTGACCTCGGCGTCGAACGCGGGGCGCTCGACCGAGACGCGCACGTCGGCCTGCGCCGCCAGGTGGAACACCACCTCGGGCTGGCGCCGGATGATGAGGTCGATGAGCGCGGCGGAGCGCACGTCGAGGCGGTGGAAGGTGAAGTCGTTGTCGGGGTTGGCGCGCGCGTCGGCGAGGTTGACGAGCGAGCCGCTCGACAGGTCGTCGACCACGTCGACCGCGTGCCCCTCGGCGAGGAGGCGATCGACGAGCGTCGACCCGATGAAGCCGGCGCCTCCGGTGACGAGCGTCCTCATCGTGGGGCCCCCGCCTCGACCTTGACGCCCTCGAGCTCGGCGTCGGCGGCCACCGCGGCGCGCCCCGCGACGACCGACCCGCCGAGGAGCCGGGCCCGCTCACCCACCACCGCGAGCTCGCCCACGACCGATCGCTCCACCACGGCTCCCGGACGCACGACCGACCCGGGGAGCAGCACCGAGCACCAGACCCGCGCCCCGTCGTGCACGCGCGCGCCGGCCCCGACGATCGCGCCCTCGACGTGGGCGCGGACCTCGACGAACGACGCGTCGCCGATCAGCGCGGGCGGGTGCACGCTGCCGTCGATCACCGCCGCGCCCAGCGTCCAGACGTCGCGGTCGCGCTCGACCGCGCCCGGTGCCGGCGGGCCCGGGCGACGTCCGCTGATGAGGTCGAGCTGGGCCTGCAGGTACTGCGCGGGGGTGCCGGTGTCGATCCAGTACGCGTCGTCGGACCGCGCGTAGAGCGTGCGCGCCTCGACGAGCGCCGGGAAAACCTCGCGTTCGATGGACACCCGCCGGCCCGCCGGGATGCGGTCGAGCACCGAGGTCTCGAGCACGTAGGTGCCCGCGTTGATGTTGTGGGTCGGAGCTTCCCCCGGGGCCGGCTTCTCGACGAACATCGACACCCGGCCGTCGTCGTCGGTGGGCACGACGCCGAATCGCGACGGGTCGTCGACCCGCGTGAGGTGGATGGTGGCCTCCGCC